>JAFGIH010000053.1 GCA_016929985.1 Thermoleophilia bacterium
ACTCACCGCTGCGGGGCAGTCCCGGACTCACACCGGGTTCCCATGTGGACTCGCGAAGAATTCGCCCGCCACTCCGACAGCCGCTTCATTCTAGGCAGCGACGTTGGGGCACGTCAAGCGCAGTGGGAGTAGAATCGAACTAGAGCGCGTGATCGCCGATTGGAGCACTCTGAAGCAGTCCGCGGCTTTTCGGAAGGGAGAGCGCCATGTTGTGCAGTCTTTCAACGAGACTCGGAGAGACAGAGATACACGAGATAGCGGCGCTGGAAAAGGAATTCGGACACCCGCTGCTCGCGTTCTCCTGCCACAAGATCGATCCGGCGAAAGTGGATGACCAGGAGCTGAAGAGGATCCAGGAGCTGGAGACGAAGTTGGGAGTCTCGCTCGTCGCCGTGAGCGGCTAGAGCCGGTCCCATCGCCAGTACTCTCCGCGAGGCTGCCGACGAGCGAAACTCGTCTATCAGGGCGGTCTCGGTGGCGACGTACCGTTCTTCAGCACCCACCTGCCAGACGCTCGACCATCGCTCTGATGTGCGCGAACGACGTCCCGCAGCATCCACCGATGAGGCGAGCGCCCGCTTGGATGCACGCCGCGGCGCCCGTCGCGAAGTCGCCTGGCGACATGTCGTATCTCAGGTTTCCGTCGACCAGCAGACCCTTGCCCGCGTTGGGCTGAGCGATGATCGGCAGCGGCGTAGCGCTTCGCATGATCTCGACGATGGCGGCCATTTCGATAGGAGTCACGGTGCCGCAGTTGGCGCCGACCGCCGACGCACCCGCCTCCGTCAAGGCAAGCGCGCAGTCGCGGGCGCTGTTGCCCAGGAGAGTCCGTCCTGCGTTTGCAGCTGTGCGGAACGCAACGCAGGCGATGACAGGCAGGTCGGTCGCCTCTCGAGCAGCTCGGACGGCGCATACGGCTTCGCGTAGGTCGAACATGGTCTCGATCATGAGCCCGTCCACCTGGCCTTCGGCCAGAAAGCCCGCCTGTTCCGCGAAAGCGGCGTAGGCTGCTTCGTCCGACAGCGGTCCGTAGGGTTTCAGCAGCTTCCCGATAGACCCCATGTCGCCGAGTACGTATTGATGATCCCGGGCGGCCTCTCTCGCCAACTCCGCCCCGGCCAGGTTGACTGCCCGAACATCCATCTTTGTGGAGTGCGACTGTACGCTCAACCGGTTCATGGTGAGTGTGTTCGTCAGCAGGAGATCGACCCCGCAGTCGCCGTATCCTTCGTGAATCCCGAGCACGGTTTCCGGATCGGTGAGGTTTGCATATCCGCTCATTGCGACACCGGCTTCTGCCAGTTGTGTGCCCATGGCCCCATCGAGGAATACGGTCTTCTCTCCTCCGATCAACCGTTCGAGAGCGGCGGCAGTAGACAGGAGAGTGACAGGTGTTTCCGGCAGGGGGGCCTCAGGGCCGACTGCGCGGGATGTGACCTGATCCAAGGCCGTCATCGACGCCTCCTTCACTCTCCGAGCGGGAAGCACGACGGATGGCCAAGAGTGGGCCCGATTCCCAAGGCCTGGGAACAACGCCACGCCGTCCGCGCCTCACCCTCGGAGGTTGCGGTAGCACTGCGCACGCCGGCCGGTCTTCGGACTTGTGGGCATCTCCGCCTATGTAGGCGGTCTCCTACCGGCCGTCGCTTCCCAGCTCTCGCGAGCCAGTGCTTGGCTGACAACTTTCGTTCCCACTTACCGCTGCGGGGCAGTCCCGGACTTACACCGGGTTCCCATGTGGCGGGCGAGCGAGAAGATCGCACGCCACGCCGACGGCGTCTTCAGTGTAGGCGCGGTTGCGCGGCGATGTCAACCAGTGCGCCGGATACAGTACGGGGACGGTATTGACCGAGCCCGTCCCGTGTGGTAGAACATAAGGCGTTTGCGGGTGGCCCGGAGAGGGCCACAAGGGAAGACGGTGCAAGTCCGTCGCGGTGCCGCCGCTGTGACCGGGGACGAAAGCCGCTAGTGCCACTGTCTGAAGAGATGGGAAGGCGCGGCCGGTAGGATGATCCGGAAGCCAGAAGACCTACCCGCACAGAAGAGACAGCGTATGCCCTCGGGATCAGGGGTGTTATGTCGACGAGAAGGGCGAAATACGGCGCCCCTGGGACCGCTGGTCCCAGGGGCGCTTTTCTATTGCGGGATCGGCCGGCTCCGGCCGGGGTTACCCTCAGCGCATCGACGGCCGCTCCGGAAAGCGCTTCCCTACCGGGACTGCTCATCCTGTGGACGACCACCGACTGCAACCTGCGGTGCCGCTACTGCTATGCCCAAGGTGGCGACAGGCCTGAGTACATGACCTGGGAGGTGGCCCGGCGCGCCCTGGACCTGATCGGGCCGGATCGCGGTTTCAAGGTGCAGTTCGCCGGAGGCGAGCCTCTGCTGAACATCGACCTCATCGAACAGGTGCTCGCGTACACACGCGGCTGGAATGTGCGCCACCAGATCCAAACGAACGGGGTCTTGATCAGTGTGCCTACGGCCCGCCTGCTCGAGCGCGAGGGAGTGGCCGTGGGTGTCAGCCTGGATGGGGTTCCCGCGGTGAATGATCGCCTTCGCCCAACGGTCGGCGGGCACGGTTCCACCGCCGCGGTCATCGCCGGCATCCGACGTGCCGGCGCCGTAGGCATTCGCCTCGGCATGACGACGGTGCTCTCCAACGAGAGCGTCGAGGGCCTACCGGACCTCGTTGCCCTGGCCAGCTATCTGGGCAACGTCGAGGGCATCTCGCTGGATGTGCTGCGGCCCGTCGGCCGGGCTCTCTCGAGTGGCCTACGAGTGCCCGACGCGAACCTGGCTGCGTTCTGGGTGGGCAAGGCGCTCGAGCGGGCCGACGAGATTGCCGCGATGCGAGGCAATGCAGTGAAGTTCCGCGAGGTGGAGAGGATCCGCTGGCTTGTGGCGCATGACCAGGCCCGGGAGCACCGCTGCTATTTCGATGCCGGTCAGTCCCTCATGGTGAAGCCCGATGGGAGTGCGTATCCGTGCGCGTCACTCGCAGGCTTCGCTGAGTTCTTCCTCGGCAATGTTGTGGACGTCGACGCGGGAGAGCAGATCCTCCGGAATGCGGCGCGGGTTTCCGAGATGTACAACCCCACAGATGACTGCCGGATCTGCCCCGAGTGGCGCGTCTGCGGAGGACCGTGCCCGGCCCAGTCTTGGTCAAGCCAGGAGTCGGACGAAACCACGAGCACCGAATGCGCAGTACGAACCACTTTCATCCACTACGCCAGAGGCAAAGGACACCATGCTGATGCGACAAGAACGTCTCGTGTTTCCGTTTAGCGCGATCGTAGGGCAGGAGCAGATCAAGAAGGCTCTCGTCCTCAACGCCATCAACAACAAGATCGGCGGGGTGCTGATCCGTGGTGAGAAGGGCACAGCGAAGTCTTTGGCGGTCCGCGGATTGGCGACTCTTCTCCCGCACATCAAGACGGTCGCCGGCTGTCCCTTCTCGTGCGACCCGGAAGCCGGTACGGCGTTGTGCGATCGCTGCAAGGCCAAGACGGCCGAGGGACAGGAGCTGGAAACGAGGACCCGGCGCGTATCGGTGGTCGAGCTCCCGGTAGGCGCGACTGAAGACCGGGTCGTCGGCACGATCGACATCGAGCGGGCCATCAAGAGCGGCGAGAAACACTTCGACCCAGGACTCCTAGCCTCGGCCAACCGGGGGATCCTCTACGTCGACGAGGTCAACCTCCTGGACGACCACTTGGTCGACGTGCTGCTCGATGCTGCCGCCATGGGGGTCAACGTGGTGGAGCGTGAAGGGGTGTCGTTCAGCCATCCCGCCGGTTTTATCCTCGTTGGGACCATGAATCCTGAGGAGGGCGACCTGCGGCCGCAGTTGCTCGACCGTTTCGGTCTCGCTGTTGACGTGACCGGCATCCACGACAAGGAGGCGCGGAAGGAGATCGTACGCCGCCGCGTAGCCTTCGAGGCGGACCCGCCTGGGTTCAGCAACGCATGGGAGGCCGAGCAGCAGCAGATCAGGGATGCGATCTGGAAGGCGAAGCAACTGCTTCCCCACGTCACGCTTCGAGAGGATCTGCTGGACCTGATCGCCCAGATTTGCGAGGACTTCGGCGTCGACGGGCATCGCGCCGACATCGTCATCTACAAGGCCGCGACCACGTTGGCCGCGTATCACGGCAGAACGGAAGTCAGTATCGACGACGTAAAAGAGGCGGCCGAGCTGGCCTTGCTGCACCGCCGCCGCAGGCAGCCCTTCGAGGATCCCGGTATGGATCAGCAGCGGCTCGACCAGAGCCTCAAAGAATGGGATGAACAAAGCAGGCCCCCGGTGGACGGGCGGTCGCAGGAGAACACACCTCAGGAGAACGAGTCGCCGGAGAACACGCAGCGCCCTTTTGATGAGCCGTCCTCGTCAGAGCAGCCCGAAGGCGGGGGCGGTCAGCAGGTCTTCGATCCCGACGAACCGTATCACGTGGTCGCACTCCCCGGGACGTTGCTGGACCAGATGGCTCGCAGCGGTAGCGGCAGGCGGTCCATGAGCCGGACAGAATCGAAGGCGGGCCGCTATGTGGGAAGCGCAGTCCCTCAGGGCAAGGTGACCGACCTCGCACTCGACGCCACCCTTCGCGCCGCAGCTCCGCTCCAGGCGCGGCGCCGCGGTGATTCGGCCGTCCAATCGGCGGTCGTGCTGGAAAAGCACGATCTGCGCCAGAAGATCCGCGAGAAGAAGGTCGGCAATCTCATCATGTTCTGCCTAGACACGAGCGGGTCCATGGGTGTGCGGGAGCGAATGACGGCAACCAAGGGCGCCATCCTCTCGCTGCTGATAGACGCC
Source organism: Thermoleophilia bacterium (assembly GCA_016929985.1). The sequence continues at coordinate 4,814 of JAFGIH010000053.1, forward strand.
TATCAGCGCCGAGATCGCGTGGGACTGGTGGCCTTTCGAGGGGACGGCGCGGACTTGCTGCTTCCCCCCACCGGCAGCGCTGAAATGGCCCAGAGGCATTTGGACGGCGTTCCCACCGGCGGCCGGACCCCACTGGCCCACGGGTTGGTGCTGGCCATGGAGACGCTGAAGAACTGCCTGGCGATCGACAAGCGCGCGCTACCGCTGCTGGTGCTCGTCTCGGACGGCCGGGCGAACGTCAGCTACCAGGGGGCGGAGCCCGTGGCCGGCGCCGAGCAGGTGGCCCGGCAGATCAAGGCGGCACGGATCAAGTCGATCGCCATCGACACCGAGCGAGACGTCGTGAGTTTCGGCCTGGTGAGGCAGATATGTGACGAGATGGGTGGCACGTACCTCCGTCTCGAGGAGTTGAGGGCGGAGCCCATTATCTCGGCGGTGCGAACTGAGACCTACCGGAACAAGGGGGACTTGCAGTCATGAAGCCGGCACGCATGGCGTACGTGACCAATGTCACCAGCGACCTACTGCCGCTGGTCACGGCGACAAGAGAGCTTCACGAGCAACACGGCGACGCGTTCGAGGTCCACTTGTGGTCGACCGATGACCTCATGGCGGCTGCCGAGTTCGAGCGGTTCTGCGAGATCGCGTTGCAGTGCGATCTCGTCATGCTGAGCCTGATGGGCGGCAAGGACAGCTTCCCGCAGACTGCGGCGCTTGCCTCGAAGCTTGCCGAGGCCGGCATCGCCTTGCACGCGCAGCCGACCGCCACGGAGTTCGACATGGATCTGCTGGCGGCCTCCACCGTCAACGAGCGGCAGTACGGGCAGATCTCTCACTACATCAACTACGCCGGTCGCCGCAATCTGCGAAACATGCTGCTCTATGCGGCAAACGAGTTCGGCGAGGGCGACTTTGAAGTCAGAGAGCCCGAGCCTCCGGCATGGGATGGCATCTACCATCCCGACCTGGATCACCTCCCCACTTTGGACGAGTACCTGGCGGGACATTGCCGTCCCGGCCGACCGACCGTGGGCATCATCTTCTACCAATCCTTCTGGCAGGCCGAGAGCACCGAGGCCGTCGATGCGCTGATCCGTGAGATCGAGGAGCAGGGGAGCAACGTCCTGCCCGTCTTTCTCCACACCGTCGCCGACGTTGATCTGGGCACCAAGGGCCCCGCTTGCTCGATCGAGAAGTACTTCCTGAAGAACGGCCTGCCGGTGGTCGACTCGCTCATCAGCCTCCTCGTGTTCTCGCTCACCATGCGGCCGAGTACCCAGAAGGGTGAGGTCAACCCCGAGGACGGCTTCCTGAAGTTGGGTGTTCCTATCCTCAAGATGATGATGACCTACAACAGCGTCGAGGAGTGGAGGGACGGCTTCCAGGGGCTGAGCATGTGGGAGGTCACCTCGGCTGTGGCCATGCCTGAGTTCGACGGCATGCTGATCACCGTTCCCGTGGCGGCGCAGGAGTCGTCGGAGAGGGACCCGCTTACCGGTGCCAAGCTGGTGCGGTACGACCCCATACCCGAGCGGGTCTCGAAAGCGGTCGGGCTCGCGATCAAGTGGGCGATGTTGAGGCATATCCCCAACGCACAGAAGCGCGTAGCGATCATTTTGCACAACAATCCACCTCGTAACGACAACATCGGCGGAGCCTTCGGGCTGGACACGCCCGTGTCGGTTTGGAACCTGTTGCGGGACATGCAGGCGGCAGGCTACACGCTGGAAGAGCTGCCGGAGAACGGCCAGATGATCATCGACAGCATCATAGAGCGCTGCACGAACGACCGGCGCTGGGCGACCATCGAGGAACTCGCGCACCGGGCCATCGACAAGATGCCGGCGGAGGAGTACCGCGCCCGGTTCTCGGAGCTACCGGAGGGTGTGCGGAGTGGTATGCAGAAGCAGTGGGGCGAGCCCCCCGGACGGGTGTTTACTCATGGCGACCAGCTTCTGGTCCCCGGAATCCTGAACGGCAATGTCTTCATCGGGCTTCAGCCGCCGCGTGGCTTCATGGAGGATCCGGAGGCCATCTACCACAGTCCCGATCTGCCCATTCCCTACCACTACCACGCCTACTACCGGTGGATCCGCGACGTGTTCAAGGCCGATCTGATCATGCACATCGGCACCCACGGCACACTTGAGTGGCTGCCCGGCAAGTCGGTAGGGCTTTCCGACGCGTGCTTCCCCGACATCACCATCACCGACCTGCCCAACATCTACCCCTACATCATCAACGTCCCAGGGGAAGGCACGCAGGCCAAGCGGCGCAGCTACTGCTGCATCATCGACCACCTGGTGCCGGTGATGCACAACGCCGACGCCTACGAGGACATGGCCGCGGTCAAGGTGCTAATCGAGGACTATAACCAGGCCGCGCGGGAGGACGACACCAAGCTGCCCCACCTGAAGCAGATGATCTGGGAGAAGGTGCGCGAAGCCCACCTCGATCACGATCTGGACGTGGCGGAGGAGGCTGTCTTCGGCGATTTCGGCCGTTTCCTCGAACGACTTCATGCCTACATCCATGAGGTTGCCGACACCCAGATACGTGATGGTCTGCATACGTTCGGCGAACCCCCTGACGGGGCGCGGCTCGACGAGTTTCTGGTTGCTCTGACCCGTCTCGCCAACAGCGCAGTGCCTTCACTGCGTCAGTCTCTGGTGGAGATGCAGGGATACGACTATGACGAGCTCCTGGCAAACCGCGGCCGGATGCTGGCCGATGGGCGGAGCGCCGGTCAGGTCATCGAAGAGACGCATCAGCGATCGCTCGAACTGGTCGGACGTCTCCACCATGGCGACTTCTCGGCGGCTACCGCTACCAAGGTCATGAGCGAACTGCCGGGGGCGGGCGCCGAATCGGTCTCCCGATGCCTGACGTACATCGGCGAGACTCTGGTTACCAAGATCAAAGCCACCACCGATGAGTTGACGAATACGTTGCTGGCGGCGGCGGGCGGCTTTGTCTCCCCGGGGCCGTCGGGTCCCCCGACGCGCGGGATGGCCGATATCCTGCCCACGGGGAGGAACTTCTATTCGGTCGACCCGCAGGCCATACCAACCCTCGCCTCTTGGAAGGTGGGGGTCAGTTTGGGCGACGCTCTGCTGCAGCGCTACCTCGAGGACGAGGGGCGGTATCCGCAGAGCATCGGCATTGTGCTCTGGGCGACCTGCACCATGCGCACTCGAGGCGACGACGTAGCCGAGATCCTCCACCTCATGGGTCTGCGGCCGATCTGGCAGAAGACCACCGGCCGCGTGACCGGTATCGAGGTCGTGCCTCTGTCAGAGCTCGGGCGCCCGCGCATCGACGTCACCGTGCGCATCAGCGGGCTCTTCCGCGACGCGTTTCCCAATCTCGTTCACCTGCTCGACCGGGCGGTAGAGACGGTGGCCAACCTTAACGAGTCGCCCGAAGACAACTACCTGGCCCAGCACGTGATCGAAGAGATCGCGGAGATGATCGCAAACGGGGTGCACCAGCAGCAGGCGCGGGACGAGGCCCTCTACCGGCTGTTCGGCGACAAGCCCGGGGCCTACGGAGCCGGCGTGTGCGATCTCATCGACGCAAAGAACTGGAAGGACGAGAAGGACCTGGGAGAGGTGTATGCCGTTTGGGGCGGCTATGCGTACGGCCGCAGGACGTACGGCGCATCTGTTCCGGAAGCGTTCAAGAGGAGGCTCAGCCTTCTCGACGCGACGGTCAAGAACGCGGACAGCCGTGAGGTCGACATGCTGGACAGCGACGACTTCTACTCCTACCACGGCGGGATGATCGCCGCCGTGCGGGCCTTCAAGGGAGAGGCGCCCCGCGCGTATGCCGGGGAGTCCTCCGACCCCGACCGGGTCAAGATCCGCAGCACCGAGGAGGAGACCAAGTACGTCTTCCGTGCCCGGATCCTCAATCCCAAGTGGATCGAGAGCATGAAGCGACACGGCTACAAAGGGGCCGGCGATCTCTCGCGGATGGTCGACTTCGTCTTCGGATGGGATGCCACCGCGGAGGTGATGGAGGACTGGATGTACGAGTCTCTCGCCAGCAGATACCCGCTCGACAAGCAGATGCAGGAGTGGCTGAAAGACGTCAACCCCTACGCTCTGCAGAACATGACCGAGCGGCTTCTTGAAGCGATCCAGCGGGGCATGTGGGACGCGAGTGACCAGACGAGACAGGACCTACAGGACGTGTATCTGGAAATCGAAGGAATGCTGGAGGAGGGATCAGAGACAGAGACGATGTCGGCACGGAAAGCAACTCAATGAGCCCAAGAAGAGAGCGATAGCGGCCGTATTTGGGACGCCGCTATCGCTCCAAGAAGAGAACGTGGAAAGGATAGCAATGAAGAAAGCGATTGTGGGATTCGGGGTGATCGTGGCGCTCTTGCTCGCCATGGTGCTCGTGGTCGGTTGCGGGGATGACTCCAACGCGGCAACGACTGCTAGTACCCAAGCGCTCACCACGACTGCACCAGTGTCCGCTACGACGACCCAGGCGCCGACCACCACCACAGCGGCGCCCACAACGACTACAGCGGCACCCAGAACTACTACCACCGAGGCTGCGCAGGTAACGTTCACGTACCCGCACGAGTACTCGGTCGAGATGCTCGAGGACGGTTGCAGGATCGCTACCGACTACGCGGGAGTGGAGTTTCTGCTGGTGCCAAAGGGCCGGCAGCGTCCGACCGGCTATGACGACCTGACTATGATCACCACTCCGATCGAGCGCGCGGTCTTCATGTCCGCGACCCAAGTCTGCTGCCTGAGGCCTCTCGATGCGCTTGACGTGGTGTGTGGCGTCGCCTCGGATCGCGACAGTTGGTACGTCAACGGCGTCAAGGAAGCCATCGACGCCGGCACGATCGAGGTAGTCGCAACCGGCATGGGTGAGCCGGATTACGAGAAGATCGTCGCGCTCAAGCCCGACATAGTCTTCGCCTACACCGAGTCCGGACCCGATTCGGAGAAGATGTACGCGAAGTTCAAGGAGCTGGGCATCCCGACGTTCGTCGAGAATAGTTGGCTGGAGAAGGACCCCATGGGTCGCATGGAGCTGGTCAAGCTCATGGGTGCCTTTTTAGGGATGGACGCTGAGGCCGCTACGTATCTCGAGCAGGCCGAGGCCAAAGTCGCGAGTCTGATGGATACCGCGGCGAAGACTGCGTCCAAACCGAACGTCATGTATGCAATGACCATGGACGGCCAGACCTGGTATGTGACCGGCGGCGATGCCTACACCTCGAAAGAGGTGGTGATGGCAGGCGGCACGAACGTCTTCGGAGATCTCACCGAGGCCTCTCCACAGGTTACCCCTGAGGAAGTCTATGTCCGCGCCAAAGACGCCGATGTGTGGATCTTCTCCAGCATGATCACCTACTTCCAGGGCATGGATAAGCTGATGGAGTCGGCCCCTCTGTTGGCCGAGACCAACCCCTTCAAGACAGGGAACGTGTGGCTGTACGCGGCGGACTACTGGCAGACCGTGGACCTGACCGACGAAGTCATCGGAGATCTCGCGGCGATCATCCATCCTGACCTCTTCCCCGACTACACGGTCAAACACTTCGTTAGAGCCCACTAGCGAGAGCTCAGCAGTGAGAGCTCAGTTGTGACCCTCTCCCCTCACTGCCCGCCGAGGCCCCGCCGCTTATCGGCCGGGCCCCAGCGGGCGGGTACTACGTCCAGATCGGCCGGCTCCCCGGAGGTCCCGAGACAATGACAACAGCAGCAACGAGATATGCGGACCAGCGGACAGTCTCTGTGGACACGCTGCATAGTCGCTGGATCAGATGTGTGGTGATACTGGCGGTCTTTGGGCTGGGGGCGCTCGTGTTCGTGGTTCTCAACCTCTCGATTGGATCGGTACGTGTGCCTTTCGGCGACGGTTTCCGGGTCTTGTTCGGCGGACACGTGGCCAACGAGGTGCACGCGCAAATCGTGAGTGATATCCGACTGCCGCGGACCCTCGGTGGACTGGCCTGCGGCGCGGCGCTCGCCGTGGCCGGTCTGCTTCTTCAGGCCTTCTTCCGTAACCCCATCGTCGAACCCTATGTGCTCGGGATATCGTCCGGCTCCACGATGATGGTCGCCTTTGTTGTGCTGGGAGGGCTGACACTCTGGTCGGGATTCGGGTCCATCGCGGGTGTGGCGCTTGCCTCGTTGCTCGGCGCGCTGGCCGTGTTGTTTGTGGTTCTTCTCCTCTCCACCAAGGTTAGGAGCGTCATCAGCCTCTTGGTCATCGGGTTGATGCTGGGATACGCCTGCAGCGCGGTCACGACACTTCTCCAGTCGTTCGCGGACAAGGAGCAACTCCATCAGTTCGTGATGTGGACCTTCGGTAGCTTCTCGGGCTTCACGTGGCAGGCGACTCGAATAACGTGCATTGCCGTAGCAGTTCTCGCGGTAGGGGCCTTCCTGCTGTCAAAACCGCTGAACGCCTTCCTGTTGGGAGAGAACTACGCGAGGAGCATGGGTGTCAACACGCAGGTCTTTCGCTACGTGATCCTCACCATCTCTGGTTGTCTCACCGGCGTCGTGACCGCTTTTGCCGGCCCGGTGGCGTTCATCGGGCTGGCCGCGCCTCACATTGCCAGGCTATCACTGGGGACCTCCGACAACCGCGTACTCATCCCCGGTTGTGTTTTTCTGGGCGCCCTCATCGCGGGATTGTGCGATCTGGCCGCTCGCATGTTGTTCTCGCCGGTCGAACTCCCGATAAGCGTGCCCACGGCCTTCTTCGGCGCGCCCATCGTCATCGGGCTGCTGCTGAGAGGTAGGAGCGCTCCATGATCCTCCGGGCCGAGAATCTGTCCGTCGGCTACGGGCATCATGCGGTGCTGCGCGACATCGACATCGAGATGCTTCGCGGGCAGTTCGTCGGCATCCTTGGGCCCAATGGGTGTGGCAAGACCACGCTACTGCGCACCATTGTCCGAGCCCTCTCGCCACTCGCAGGCACCGTCTACCTCGATGCTCGGCGACTCAGTGAGATCAACCAGTCCGATCTGGCCAAGCAGATGGCTGTGGTGCTCACCGACCGTGTCGCACCCGGTCTGCTGACTGTCTTCGATGTTGTCGCCATGGGTCGTTACCCGTACACCGGCTTCCTCGGCAAGCTTGGGGACGACGACAAGCAACGTGTCTGGGATGCACTGAACGTTGTCGAGGCAGCCGATCTGGCCCATCGCCACTTGAGTGAGCTGAGTGACGGGGAGGCCCAAAAGGCACTCATAGCGAGGGCGCTGGCACAGGAACCCGAACTCATCGTTCTCGATGAGCCCACGTCTCACCTGGACGCGAGGCATCGGGTCGAGGTGATGCGCATCCTGAGAGGACTCGTAGTGGAGAAACAGGTCACCGTGCTTACGTCCTTGCACGATGTGGATCTGAGTATGAAGGTCTGCGATCTGGTCGTTCTCGTCAAAGGCGGACGCATGCTCGACTTCGGCCCGCCCGAAGAGGTGCTCGCGGGAAACGTGATCTCCGAGCTCTACGACATGAACCGGGCCGGTTTCAGCAATCAGCTCGGGGGTATCGAATTCCGCGGCGCGCAGGGCGACCAGGTTTTTGTCGTGGCCGGCGCCGGGAGCGGCGCTCCGCTCTACCGAGTGTTGACCAAGCACGACATGGGTCTCTGTACGGGAATCCTGCCCGAGAACGATGTCGACTTCCACGTGGCAGTGGCGGTGGGCGCCACCGTCGTCTCAGAGCGGCCCTACGAGACGGTGTCGGCCGAGACCTACGCCCGGGCCTCTGAGCTGATGGCCTCGTGTGTTCAGGTTGTGGACGGGGCCTTCCCCGTGGGCGATACGAACGGCGTCAATGTGGAGTTGTTTGCTGAGGCGCTCACACAAGGCAAGATCGCGTACACGCTGCGCTCCAAAGGGGAAGCCCAGCGTCTTTTCGGCTCACTCGCAGGACGGCTCACCTTCTGTCCGAGCATCTCCACCCTGGCCGCCAGAGTGCGCGACGTGCAGTCCTTGGCTCTGTGTGGGAACGGCTCGTGACTGCGACGGGCAGGTCAATGAAACTGCACCAACACCGAGGTACGGAGGTTCGATGAGACTGGCAATCTACCAGATGGCGGATCGTGGCGAGCCGTGCAGGAACCTTGCCGACGCCTACGACGCCATCGTGAATACCCAGGCCGACTGCTTCATACTGCCCGAGTTCTTCGCGGTTCCGGGCGGCGACTACAGGAGAGACTACACTCCCGAGGAAGCGTATGAGGAGACAGGCCGGCCGGGAGAAGAGATGCTTCACCAAGCCAGTCTGCACTTCCCCGGGTACCTAGTCGGGGGCACGCTGATTGAGAAGGCCGCGGAAGGCTACTACAACACCTGCTACGTCCTCAAGGGCGGGTGTTTGATCACCAAGTACCGCAAGATCAATCTCACGCAAGAAGAGATCGACATGCAGCTTCTTCCGGGCAGCGAGGTCGTGACCTTCGATACGGAGTGGGGCCGGGCGGGCCTCATGGTGTGCTTCGACTTGGTGTGTCATGGCACGCGCGACCTGGTGGGCGCGCAATCGGACTTCGTCCTCGCGCCGGTGGGAATGAGTGTGCCGGATCATCCCAAGGTGGAAGGGTATCCCTCCTCGAGCGCAGTGGCTACGAAGCACAACGCTACTGTCGTCCAGGTTTGCAGAGTCGGGTTCTACGACGGGCAACCACTGGTGACCAAGAGCGCCGTGATCGGTCCCAATGGGGTGATTTGGGAAGGCTCGGGGGAAGGGGAGGAACTCGCCATCGTGGATGTGCCTGCACCGTGCGGAGCGAGCAAGAAGGGGATGGACTGACATGACCTCATGCCGCACGGTGGGGACGCTGCGCAGGCCGGTGCAGCGCATCGTTTCGCTCGCCCCCTCTCTGACCGAGACCCTCTTTCACCTGCAACTAGGCTCAAGCGTCGTCGGAATGACCGAGCAGTGTGACACGGTCGAGGCCGCCGGGGTGGAGAGGATAGGGGGCTTCTCCACTCCGGATACCAAACGCATACTCGATCTCCGGACAGACCTGGTGCTGGGTCTGGACCATTTCCACAGCCGGGTCGCCGGAGAGCTTGCGGAGGCGGGCGTGCCGGCGATGCTGTTCAACTACCCGTCGGTTGAGGAGATCTTTGCCGCCATGGAGGAGATCGTCCGAGCCGCCGATGCCGTCCGAGCCGCTTCGCCGTTGGTGCAGGCCCTCCGCGACCGGGTGTCACGCGTCCGCTCGGCGGCCGGTCTTCGCAAGGGTCCCAGGGTGTTTCGACTGATGACCGACGACCCGATAATCACCCCGGCTGACGTGTGCTTCCAGACCGATGCGATCAGACTGGCAGGCGGAACGACGATGGAGCTGGACTTTGCCGAGTCCTACGTCTCGGTGCGGCTGGACGAGGTCCTCGAGTTCGACCCGCAGGTCGTGCTCAGCTGCGGGATCGATAGCGACGCCCAAGAACCCAAGGAGCGCTGCCGCGGCTGCAAGGCGGTCACGCGTTCTTGCCGGCGCGACGTGCGGGAGTTGGCGAAACGCCCAGGTTGGAGCAGTACGTCCGCGGCTGCGAACGGTTGGGTTCGCGCCATGACTTGCGGCCTGCTCTGCCGCCCCGGTCCGAGGACCGTGGGCGCGATCGAAGTCATGGCTGAGATGTTCAAGGAGAGCATGCAGGCACAGGTCGCTCCCCAGGACGCCGGCCGATGATCAGAATCGACCACCTCACCAAGGTCTACGGCTCAGTCCGGGCGGTCGATGACCTGAGCTTGGAGGTGCATCCTGGCGAGATGTTCGGGTTCTTGGGTCCCAACGGCGCCGGAAAGACCACCACTATCCGCATCCTCACCAACCTCAGCAAGCCGACCTCGGGCAAGGTCGCGCTCAACGGTTCGGGTGTTGCCGCGAAAGCGGGGGAGGTCAAGAGGGAATTCGGCGTGGTCCAGCAGCACATGAGCCTCGACCGGGAGCTCACGGCGTGGGAATGCATGGAACTCCACGCCCGCCTTCACGGCATCGGGAGGTCGGTGCGCAAGAAGCGGATCGCCGAGCTTATGGAGTACGTGGGTCTGACCGAGCATGCGCATCGCATCGTCAACGATCTCTCCGGGGGTATCAAACGGCGGCTGCAGATCGCTCGAGCGCTCATCCACGACCCGCGCATCCTCTTCCTGGACGAACCCACCGTGGGGCTGGACGCCCAGTCGCGACGCAAGTTGTGGGAGCTGATACGGCGCATGAATCGCGACGGCGCCACAGTCTTCCTCACTACGCACTACATCGAAGAGGCCGAGGAGTTGTGCGGACGCGTGGGGGTGATGCATCAAGGCAGGCTGATCGCCCTGGATGCTCCACTGGAACTACGCCGCAGGCTGGGATTGTTCACTGTGCAGGCTACGTCTGACCAGGGGACGAAGTATGCGTTCTTCCCCAACCTCGATGTCGCCGCGGTTCATGCCCGTGAACTCGCGGCCGGCGGGCAGACGGTCACGGTACGGGAATCGAATCTGGAAGACGTCTTCATCGAACTAACCGGCACCAAGGTGGAAGAGGGAATCTGATGCACACGCTTCGCGACGCATACTCGGTCTGGTGGGCCGATCTCAGGATCCTCATGCATCTGTGGCGTCAGTTCTTGGGGACCAGCCTCATGAGCCCGATTCTCTATCTTCTCGCTTTCGGCTACGGCATGGGGCGCGGAGTGACCGTCGGGGTGCATAGCTACCTGGATTTCCTGATACCGGGCATCATCGCGCTCACGGCGATGAACACCAGTTTCAACGGAACCGGCATGAAGCTCAATGTCGACCGGCTGTTCTTTCACTCCTTCGACGAGATCCTCATGTCGCCGGTGAGCTCGGTCGCGCTCGTGCTGGGCAAGTCGATGATCGGAGTGGTGCGGGGATTCGTGGTCTCCGTACTGTTCATGGTGATCGGCCTGTTCGTCTCGTCGGCCCAGGTGACCGTCATGTTCGTGGTAACGCTGGTGCTGAGCTGCATCATGTTCTCGTTCATGGGCTTCCTGTGCGCAATGTACGTCAAGTCGCACCAGGGTATGGCCACCTTTTCGAGCATCATCCTGCTCCCTATGAGTTTCCTCGGAGGGACATTCTTCGCCCTGGAGCAGGTGCCACGGTGGCTCGAAGTCGTGCTCCACGTCTTTCCGCTCACCTGGGTGACCTCGTGCCTCAGGGCCGAAGCGCTGGGCGATGGGTTCCCGTGGGTGTCGTTCGTTGTCGTCGTAGCCATGGCTCTTGCGCTCTTCGCCGCATGCATGGACGCGGTGAAGAGGTCCAGCATATGAGGGGTGATCGGGAGCGATGAACGCATGTCCGGGATACGAGGCGGTGGCTGGGACGGATGTCGTTCTCTTCGGCATCGGCTACGAGACTGCCTCGGTAGACATGCGCGGACAGATCGGCCGCGCCGTGGCCGCGGGCAGGAAGTCGCTCGTTGAGGCGATCGTCCCCGGACTTGCGTCGGAGATCGTCGTGATCTCCACCTGTAACCGAGTGGAGATCTGTTGCATTCCTACCGGCTCTGTTGCGGACCTGGAGCGTGGCGTCATCTCCTGGCTGGCAGAAGAGGCCGATCTCTCGACTGGTGAACTCGACAGTGTTGCGTATCGCAAGACCGGTCGCGACGCCATCGTCCACCTGTTTCGAGTGGCATGCGGCCTCGATTCGCAGATGCTGGGCGAGACCCAGGTGTTGGGGCAGATCTCGCAGGCGTTCAGCGTTGCGCGGTCTGACGGCACCGTCGGACCGTTGTTGACCTATGTCCTGTCGCGAGCCGTCCACACCGGCAAGAGGGCTCGAACAGAGACGGGCATCTCTCATGGAAAGACATCCATCAGCCGTGCTGCCGCTGCGCTGGTGGCTACCGGGCTTGGCGGGCTGGCGGGAAAGACGGTGATCCTCATAGGCGCCGGTGAAACGGCGATTCTGGTGCTGGAAGCCCTGCGCGAGATAGGGTCGCCGCGGGTGCTCTGCGTGAACCGTTCCACGGCCCATGCCTTACCGGTCGGGGAGGAGCCCGATGTCGAGATGCTCCCCTGGTCCGCGTTGGGTGGGGCCTTAGTGCAGGCTGACGCCGCCGTGAGCGCCACCGCGGCTTCGCACGCCATTCTGCGTGTGGAAGATGTACGACCGGTTCTCGAACAGCGTGGGGGGCGGTCCCTGCTTCTAGTGGACATCGCCGTGCCACGGGATTTTGACCGTCCCGTGGGAGAGCTCCCGGGCATCGCCCTCTACGACATCGATCATCTGGAGGCGTCACTCGATGAGGAGCGCAGCACTCGAGTAGCGGCAGTGTCGCGGGTCGAAGCGATCGTCCACGAGGAGACCGACGCTCTCCTGGAATGGTTGCACGACAGACGCGTCGCCCCTCTGATCCGGCAGTTTAGAGAGAGAGCGATGGCGATCGCGGCCCGCGAGGCCCGTCGTACACTGGGAAGACTCGACACTCTGGGCGCGCGCGAGCAGGACGCAGTTCTGCAATTGGCCCGGCAGGTGGCCAGCAAGGTACTCCACGAGCCCACGCTCCACTTGAAGAGCCTGGCGCGCGAAGGCGATGGCGCGCAGAGTATCGAGATCTTGATGGAGGTGTTCGGCCTCGACCGAGATGCCGGCAGGCTGCCGAGAAGTGACGCTCTGCCTGTCTCCCGGCTCGGTGGCCACAGCGAGACGACTCACGAAAGCGAGGCTGAGTGAGTCGCCTCATCCGAATCGGAACGCGGGGGTCCTCGCTTGCCATCTGGCAGGCGGACCATGTGCGTGCCGCTTTGCAGGAGGCTGATTCGTCGCTGCGCTTCGAGACCGTGGTGATCTCGACCAGGGGGGATCTTCTTCCGCACAGAGCACTTCCTTCGATGGGCGGCAAGGGTGTCTTTACGGAGGAACTCGAGCAGGCGCTTCGGGATGGTTCGGTTGACTTGGCTGTTCATAGTCTGAAAGACCTGCCCACCGTTCTTCCCTCCGATCTCGCCCTGGGGGCGGTGACCGCCCGGGCCGACTCCTCCGATGTGTTGGTCAGCCGCGGGGGCTTCACCCTCGCATCGCTGCCGTGCTACGCGAAGGTGGGGAGCAGCAGCACGCGACGAAAGGCCCAACTACTGGTTGCCCGGCCGGACCTTGCCATCTTGGACCTGCGAGGCAATATCGACACCCGGCTCGACAAGGCCAGGCACGACGAAGGCCCTTATGACGCCATCGTGGTTGCGTACGCCGCTCTGGAGCGGATGGAGGAACTGGGGGCGATCAGCGAGGTCCTGTCGGAGGAGATCATGTTGCCGGCGCCGGGGCAGGGGGCGATCGCCGTGGAGTGCCGGGCCGAGAGCGAGTGGCGCGACCTGGCCGGCGCCGTAGGGCACGCTGCCAGCGAGGTCGAGACTCGCGCCGAGAGGGCCTTCCTGGAGGCGTTGGGAGGAGGGTGCGCTGCACCGGTGGCAGCCAGAGCGAGGCTGGGCGTCGACGGCGTGCTCCGACTCCGGGGGCGCGTCATCGCCACCGATGGACGGACACAGATCGGCGTATACCAACAGGTGGCGGTGGGCACAGGCACGCACGCCCAAGCCGGAGCCGAGACGCTTGGGCGGAGTCTCGCCTCGGAAGCACTTGGCAAGGGGGCGGCGGCTCTTCTACGGCAGCCGGCCACGAGGGAAGCGGAGGGCGAGTCATGACTCGAATGTCTCGGGTGGCCGACCCTCATGCCCTCTCACCACTCCGTGCGAAGCGCATCGTCAACACGCGGAGTCTCGACCAAGCACCCGAACTGGATGACTTGTTGTACGGCCGCGGGGCCATCCCGCTTTCGTACCCATGTATAGAGATCGCACCGCCGCCGGATACAACCTCCCTTGATCTTGCGGTACGCGGGTTGCTGGATGGAGACTTCGACTGGCTGGTGTTCACCAGCGCCAATGCGGTTCGATCGGTGGCGGATGCGTGCGCTCGGGTTTCCGGTGCGCTGCCCGGCTGCACTGGTACTCAGGTGGCGGCAATCGGACCAGGGACGGCCCGCGCGGTCTGGGTTCATCTTGGTCTCGAGGTCGATGCTCAGCCGGCGACTTATACGGCCGAGGCCTTCGGCAAAGAGCTGCTGGCCCGCAGGCTGGGACGCGTACTTCTACCCTTGTCTGAGCAGGCGTCCCACGTGCTGCCGCGCACGCTACGGGCAGCCGGCGCGCAGGTGAGTGTCGTAGACGCCTATCGCACCATAGTCGGCTCGGGTGGAGTGGAGCTGGCGGACTTGTTGCGTCGAGATCAAGTGGACGTGGTGACGTTCACCAGTCCTTCGACGGTCGACAATCTCGCCGTCCGTCTAGAAAGGGAGGGTGGGGAGTGGGCCGACTTGAAGAGGAGGTGCGTGGCATGCATCGGGCCTACGACCGCAGAGGCGGCGGCACGGAGAGGGCTGAGCGTCCAGGTCCGCCCGAAAGAGCAGACGCTGCACGGGTTGGTGGAAGCGCTGGAGACCTTATTCGCCTTGGCGAGTAATGCAAGGAGTTGTGGATGAACGCACCCGGTATCTTGGGCGCCGATGAACCTCGTGGTCCCGTTGTCCGACCGCGGCGCCTGCGTGTGTCGCCGGCCATACGCGATCTCGTACGGGAGACGGCTCTCGATGTAAGCGATCTGATCGCACCCCTGTTCGTGCGCCCCGGTTCGGGAGTCAGCCTGCCTGTGCCCTCGATGCCGGGCCAATTCCAATGGTCGTGCGATACGGCAGTCGAAGCAGCGAGAGAACTGATGGGCCTAGGGGTTCGCGCGGTCCTTCTCTTCGGCATACCCGATACGAAGGACGACAAAGGCACTGCGAACTATGATCCTGAAGGCGTGGTACCCACGACCATACGAGCGCTGAAGCGGGAACTACCCGGGCTTGTGGTCGTTTCGGACATGTGCTTCTGCGAATATACCGATCACGGTCACTGCGGACTGGTCAACTCTCTGGGAAGCGAGTGGTACCGGCCGGATCTTCCCGATGAGTACGTGCTCAACGATCCGACCCTGCGCCTGCTTGCCAAAGCGGCTGTGGTGCACGCATCTGCCGGCGCCGATGTAATCGCTCCCTCGGGCATGATGGACGGTATGGTGGGTGCCATACGGCACGCCCTTGACGAGGCGGGATTCGAGCATACCTCGATTATGAGCTACGCCGTCAAGTACGCGAGCGCCTTCTACGGGCCCTTCCGCGACGCCGCG
>JAFGIH010000054.1 GCA_016929985.1 Thermoleophilia bacterium
CATGAGCGATGTGAAGCCCTCGGCGTCGCGCGCCTGAATGTCGGCGCCGGCGCCAAGCAGCAGGCGCACACAGACGTCGTGACCTGCGTTGCAGGCAAGCATCAGCGCCGTGTATCCGTGGCTGTCCGGAATGTCCACCGGGGCCCCTGAAGCGAGCAACAGGCGCAGGGGCTCCAGTGATCCGGCATGGGCGGCCGCCATCAGCGGTGTGATCCCCTTGGCGTTGGGGCCGAAATCATAGCCATGAGCAAGCAGCTTGGCCACTTCATCGACGTCGTTCTTGGCTGCCGCCCGCACCAGGAGATCGCTCCCGGCGCCTTCGGGGGGCAGGGTCTCCGAAGGTGGAGCTTCACCGCCTGATACGTCTGTCTCCTCCTGGTCCCCAGGAGGTAGTGTCTTATCGAGCACCTCGACCAGCCCGATCTCAGGCTTGTGTGACCTCCAATCGGGGTTCTTGCTCACGAGCTCGACCAGGAAGAACACGTCGTCGCCGGCGTAGTAGAGGTCTGACAGGGGGTGTCCGCCCGAAAGCAACTCTCCCTGCGGAGCCTCGGCAGTCATGACCCCATCGAAGGTGAGGAGATAGAACCTGACCATGCTGTTGCCGGGAAGGGGATAGGCCCAGGCGGGCGAGCACTCGAAGAAGAAGTCGCCGGCGGATCCGATGAGTCTTGTGGCCGCGCTGTACGGCCAGTCGTCCTTCGTGAGGTGGATGCTTTCTCCGGTGCTGGTGAGTTTGGTCGCGGCGCCATCATCGGTGGCGATGACGGTAGTGACTCCATCCTGAGCACCCTTCTCCATGACGACGCCCCACACCGGACGCCCGGCTACACGGCGGAGCCCAAGATCGGCCGACCGGCGCGTGAGCGCGTGTGTGCGTTGGCTCTCGTATGTCTCGCCGGTCATTGTGGCTCCTCTCCCGACGGCTCACCGCCGAGATCGAGGATGCGACGGCGTAGAACACGTCGAGCGACATTGCGCGTCTCGCGCACCATCGCCGAGTCCCACGTTGGCGCGGCCTTTACCAGCTCCATGGGGCTGAGGTTCATGAGGTTCTCGGCTGCGACCAGCAGGGCCACTTCATGGCGAGCCCGTTTGGTCGCCTCGTCTTCCGCGTCCGCCGGGGTGTCGGTTCCTTCAGCGGCAGCCTCCTCGTCAAGGCTTTCGCCGTTCCGCAATCTGCGCAGCACCGCGTAGAGAGCCTCGGCCCGGTAGGCCGTGATGGGGTCTCCGTTCTCGAATTTCCACCAGGCTGCGCCACTGATCCCCGAAGCCTTACCGCAGTCGTGAATTGAGTGGTCTGTCACCAAGCGCAGTATCCGTGCTCTGCCACTGGCAAAGGCTTCCTGCACCCACTCGACTTCTTCTTCTCTCATCACGCCCCCTCAAAGGGCCCAGGCGCTCAAGACGGCGCCGTCCACCTGCTGTTGACATACCTGACAAGCGTACCGCATCCCAGCGTGTGCTGTGTTTGCACGCGTCCGATGACAGGCAAGAAAGGGGCCGCCCCGAGGGACGGCCCCGACCATGAAGACGATCAGCGCGCGCTCAGGCCGACCAGAGACCGTGGAGGTTGCAGTACTCGCGGGCGGTAACGCCGGCCGCGTCGATCTTGAACGTCGCCTCGGGCGCCTGGCCGGGCTCCAAGAATTGCCTGTAGGCCTTGCCGTCAGCAATCAGCTCGATCCACTCGATGTAGTGCTTCTCCTCCATGGGGTGGGGCACGCTCCCGACTTTGATCGCGTAGCCATCCTCAGTCTTTTCGATCACCGGCACGTGCTTCTCGTTGGCAGCGTCTACCGTGTTCTCCGTCACCAGCTTCATGGGCTGGTCGCAACAGACCAGCTCCCCAAAACTGCCGTGAACGACTTCAACGATGTTTCCGCAGACTTCACACTTGTAGATCTCAAGGTTCTTGGCCATGTCATCGTCCTTATGAGAGTTGGGAGTCATCCAAACCGGTTATTGCCGAAAGCGACCTACGTGAAACCACCGCGGCGACCCGCAGTGGGGACCCGCCGCTGAACCCGCATTGTCGTCGAACGGTGGAAGCATCACACCATGCGAAACACGTGACAATCGATCGCCGGTGTTTGTATTGCGTGGTGAATAGAGAGCACGTGAACGAAGCAACTCCGCGATCTGGTTCTGGCCCTGGGCTTCAGCGGAGTATTCCTCCGCAGCGTCAGTAGAGCCCCGCCGGATGGCTTTTCTCCAGCCAGAGCTCTTTCAGTAGCTTGAGGTCTTTCGCGAATTCCTGTGGACTCTGCGCTTCGCCTCTCTCCAGTTCTTCGAGCACCTCGAACATGAAGCTTTCGGGGCCGTATGTCTCCCAATCCTTCAGAAGTTTGGGAGTGATCGCCGAACCGGTGGTCTGGGCGAATTCGAGGCGGTTGCGACTTGCCACGAGAGACTGTGTGGCGTCCACGAGCTTTCTGCCGGTGACGGTGTTGGTGATGGCATAGATGCCGCCGAGTACGACACGCTCTTTGTACGCGGCTCGCACCTGCTTCCTGGCCTCACCCTTCATGTGAGATCTCGTGCCAGTGTCAGCATAGCTAGGCACATGCCGTCGCCTCCAACCCGATCATGCAACCCGGCTGGGCCAGACTCACCACGCCGAGTA
>JAFGIH010000496.1 GCA_016929985.1 Thermoleophilia bacterium
CTGTACCTGACGCGGGAGCTGGAGCGGGCGACGGGGTATGTGCGGGAGCGGGTGGTGGCGTAGGAGGGCGGGGTGGTGGCAGGGTAGTGGGGCTTGGGGATGACGGGCACCGTTGGGGAGGGGGCAAAGTCTGGTGCTGTTGGGACCGGCGGTGAGAGGGGGCTGGGGGTGAGTCTTGACGCGGGGAGTGTGGCGCAGCTGGCCCTCGAGCGGTGGAGGAGACCGGAAGAGGCTTCTGTCTGTCCGGGTGGGGAGGTAGGATGGACGTGGCACTAAACCGAATTGCAGGCGGGAGGGTCTGAGTCGAAGATGCTCCACTTGAGAGTGAGTCCGGAGAATCTCAGTCGAAATCAGCAATCCACCGTCAGCCCCGCATCAGTTCGACTTCTCGCTCGGAGCAATTGGCGATGACTGTGGCTCCGAAACCGATCATTGAAATAGCCCAACAGACTCTACAGCTCAGGGCAGTCATTGCCGCCCTCGGCGAGGCGGTCGACCCTCCTTGGTGGCGCACCGAGTTCATGACCGAAGCCGGTATGCGGTTCCTGGAACGACTCTACCCTCGCACCGCGTTCAAGGCGGCTGTCAATGCAACGGGAAAAGCCGCCTGCGATGCCCACGACCATGCGACCGGCCGGGTCGGCGTCTATCACCTCTTTCGCCTCCCGGAGACCCTGGAGGCGGAGATCTACCGCCTCCAGCCAGCGGCGGACGACGAGTTCGTGACGAGGTTCCGTGCGGTTCTCGGCCAGCCAGAGGCCCTCGTGGGTCTCCTGGATTCACTGCGTGGAACGGCTGTGGCCGCAACGGATGTGGCAGGCGCAGTAAAGGTCGATGTGAGCCCCGATCACGTCGGCAATGCAGATCTAGCGGCAATGGCCTCGGTCTACTTCGCCGCATTGAATGCGGGCAAGCAAGCGTTCCCCTATTTCCTGTCGCCTGAGCCCGTGGAGTAGCAGAGCGGTGACCGCACACATCGAACAAGAGAGCCCCAGGGTCTACACCACGGCGATCAGCAAAGGCGCCGGGATGATCGACGAGACTCGGCGTCTGCTCGCGGTCTGGGATCCGGACGAGTCATTGGACCATTTCGCGCGACGTGTCCAAGCCGAGGGGCTGCTCGGCAACTCCACGGCGTATCGAACCCGAGATGTCGTTCGCAGGGTGTTTGCACCTCGTCTTCTGAGGCCTGACGACCAACCCGCCCGGCTTCTCAAGTCGGTCCTTTCATCGGGTCTTCCGGGGCGTGTGTTCACGGAGCTGCTCTTCGTATTCACGGCCAGGCAGGATCCGTTGGTGTATGACTTCACCATCCGCGAGTTCTGGCCGGCTGTGAGACGGGCGAGGATGGTGATGGACACCGACCTGGTGCTGTCCTTCCTCTCTGAGGCCCAACTCGACGGACGTCTTGACAACGAATGGTCACACAACGTAGCTGTTCGCATCGCGCGCTGTGTTCTCGGTCTGCTTCGAGACATTGGCTTCCTGAGGGAGAGGGTTCGTGGCAGGCGGGAGGTCGTGGACTACCGTATGTCCGACGAAGCCGTGGTGCTGCTCGCGAGGGAGCTTCACGAGTCCGGCGCCACCGACGCGTCTCTGGCTGGGCATCAGGATTGGGGGCTGTTCGGCCTCAGGGGGCCCGAGGTTGTTCAGCGGCTGGACTCGATCGGTGATCAAAGGGGTCTGCTGGTGCAACAGGCGGGTTCGGTGGTCCACTACACATGGGGTGTGAAGTCCTTGGAGGAGTTGATCAATGTCCTCGCTCAATAGGGCTTTCGAAGAGCTGATCGACAGAATCCGCGAACCCGGCGCTCTCAACCCCGCGCGGAGCGATCCCATCTTCTACTTCGTCTACCCGCCCGATCAGGCCCTGACGGCAAAGAGGGCCCTGCTCCGTTGGGGCTCGAAGCTTCGTACTGCGGGCTATCAGGTCATACGAGTTTCCCTCTCCAGGCTCATGTGGGATCTCATAGACGCTTCCGGCCGGTGGGAGACGTGGCTGCAGCTGGAAGCTGGCGCCGATCTCGAGCAGCTGAACGAGGCGGTCAGGGATGTGTTGCGCCAGGGCGATGCATTCGTGAAGCGGGTGGCCGAGGCGATCGAGACCGCTCCCGACAACGCGGTGGTCCTCCTCACGGAGTCTGAGCTTCTCCACCCGTATTTCCGCACCCGGACCATCGAGAGCAAGCTGCATGACAAAGTCAAGAAGCCGGTGGTGCTTTTCTACCCTGGGCGCCGCTCCGGTCAGTACGGGCTCCAGTTCCTGGACTTCTACACGGTTGACGGCAATTACCGGTCGACGCTCATAGGAGGTCTGTAATGGCTGAGACCGTGCGTCAGGTTTTCTCGCCTCGGCGTCCCATCGACCGCGAGATCGAGAAGGTCATCGACTACTACGCACAGGCCGATGATCGCCTGGCTCAGGAGGTTTCGGAGTACGAAGTAACTGACAACGTGGAGTCCTGTTTCCGCAGGTTCCTCGATGTCTACGACGAGGGTGTGCGCGGAGGTCGGGTCACCGAGATCGGCATCTGGGTCTCGGGGTTTTACGGGAGCGGCAAGAGCTCCTTCACCAAGTACCTGGGAGCGGCCCTGGACGGGGGCAGAACCGTTCACGGCAAGCCCTTCATCGATCTCCTGTGTGACCGCTTCACAAGACAGGAGATACCGGCCGCCCTGAGGACTGTGTCGAAACAGCACGCGGCCGCTGTGGTTCTTCTTGATCTAGGCTCCGAGCAGCTTGCCGAGAGCGCGGCGGTACCCGTCGCGACGGTTCTCTACTGGAAGGTGCTGCAGTGGGCCGGTTTCTCGAAGGAGAAGAAGACCGCACGGCTTGAGTTCAAGCTCGAAGCCCTCGGGCGGTACGAAACGTTCAAGGAGAAGTACCGGCAACGTTTCGACGGGGAGTGGGAGGAGATCCACAACGATCCCCTGATCGGCGTGGCCCGGGCCGCCGAGATTGTTCCCGAGGTCATGCCGGAAGACTTCCCGACGCCCGACAGCTTCCGCGGCCTGCGTTTTGAGGAGGCGCGCGATGTTCGCGACCTTGCCAAGGAGATCATCGAGGTCTGCAGGCGAAAGACCGGGCGCGACGTCGTCGTCATCCTCATCGATGAGGCGGGACAGTACGTGGCCCCCCGCGGCGAGTTGATACTCAATCTGGACGGCCTCGCCCGGAACCTCAAGGAGCTGGGTCAAGGGAAGGTGTGGATCGTCGCAACGGGCCAACAGACCCTGAGCGAAATCGTCGAGAAGGCGGCTCACAATTCGGCCGAGCTGAACAAGCTCCGCGATCGGTTCCCCATCTCAATCACTCTGGACGCAAGCGACATCCGCGAGATCACCTATCGCCGGCTCCTGGACAAGTCGGATGCAGGCCGAGCGACACTGGCCGCCCTGTTCAAGCAACACGGCCAGGCGGCGCTCACTCACACGAGGCTGACCGGCACTGCTCTATTCAAGGGAGACCCCGATCTCGAAACCTTCATCCGTCTTTACCCCTTCCTGCCACAACACTTCGATCTGTTGCTGGAACTGATCCGCAATCTCGCCCGCTCCACGGGCGGTATCGGTTTGAGGTCAGCGATCCGAGTCATACAAGATGTGCTGGTGGATAAGAGCGGCGCACTGGAACCGGGGGCGGTGAGACTGGCCGACCGTCCGCTTGGGTCGCTCGCGTGCGCGGATGACTTCTTCGACACACTCCGTGCCGACATCGCGAAGGTTCTGCCCCACGTCGTAACCGGGGTGGGCAAGGTGCAGAGGATCTTCGGCTCAGGCGCGCTTGAACTAAGCGTGGCGAAGGTTGTTGCCGCTCTACAGGCGGTGGAGACCTTCCCTCGGACCGCGGAGAACATTGCCGCACTACTCTACGGAAGCGTGGGTGCGCCTTCTCTCCTCGATCAGGTGCGCGAGGCCTTGCGCAGGCTGACCGAGGAGCAGGAATGTGGAGTGATCGAAGACCCTCAGGCCGGTGGATACGTGTTCTTGAGTGATGCGGTCAAGCCAATCCGAGACAAGCGCGGCCAGTACCTGCCAACCTCCGCCGAGTGCACCCGGGCCCGGATCGACGTTCTCAAGGGGGGCATCTCGGATCATCCTCTGTTTGAGTCCCAGCCATCGGCGAGACTTGAGAACCTCAAAGACGTGAAGGCGGCGGTCAAGCTCGGGAGGGCCGCGGTCGCCGGAGGCGCCGATGATGTCGAACTCCGCCTTGAGTTCTCCGATCCGGCTCTGTTCGATTCGAAGCGCAATGAGTTTCTAGTGTCCACCAACAGCAATGTGGAACTCAAGAGCACGGTCGTTCTTCTTGTCCGAGACGATCCGACTGTCGATGATCTGCTCGGCGAGATCGTACGCTCCGAGAAGATCCTCGGCGATGTCGACGAACGAACGGCCGACCATGACGTCGCGCAGTACCTGAGGGCTGAACGCCGGGCTTTGGAGCGGGGGCGAGACCAGGTCGCCGCGGCGCTGGAGAAGGCGCTGCTGGACGGGCTGTTTGTTTTCCGTGGCAAGCACGTGCCGGTGCGGGAGAAAGCCGAGACACTGGATGGTGCTGTCCGCAGGATGCTGGAGGAGGCCGCCAAAGACGTCTTTCCCAAGTACCATCTTGCGGCCATTCGTCCAAGCACGGAAGCGGCGGCCAAGTTCCTGGAGGTTGATCGCCTCGATCGAATCACCAATAACCTAGACCCGCTGGGTCTAGTCGTGAAGACCGGCGGGAGTCCGCATGTCGACATGTCCAAGCCTGCGCTGGCCGAGGTGCTGCCTGTGTTCAAGCAGAAAGCCGTCGAGTCAGGCACGGGACGGGTTCAAGGCTCTCACTTGCAGGACGTGTTCTCCGCACCGCCCTACGGTTGGACGAAGGACGCTGTGAGGTATGTGTTCGCCGCGCTACTGAGGGCCGGTGAGATTGAGCTACACGTTCCCGGGGTCGGCAGCGCGGTAAGAACCGCGGGCCCTCATGCGGCGGACGCCATGAAGAGCACCGTCGCCTTCAACCGGATAGGTCTCTCCCTTCGGGAAGGCGGGCGTCCTTCGCCGGAGGCGCTTGACCGCGCCGCCCGTGGGTTGGAGGACCTGTTCGGCGATGACGTCCTGCCCCTGGAGGAAAGCATCAGCGCTGCAGCCAGGCGACACGTCCCCGATCTGCTCGAGAAGCTCGGCAATCTGCCCGACAGGCTTCGCCTGCTGAGCCTTGCCGGCGAAGAACGTGCACGAGCGGTTCTCTCGAGTGCCGCAGATCTTCTCAAGGGAGACGCCGGAGCGGCTGCGGGGATACTAGGGTCTGTTGAGTGTGAGATCCCTGGTGAGGTCAAGTGGGCCACTGCCGTGGTTGACGCGCTCGAAGGCGGGGCCGAATCCGATGTTCTGAGGGCCAAGTCGGTCCTGGGTTCCCTGGTGGAGTTGGAGCGCCTGTTCCCGGGCTCGGCCGCGGGTCTCCTGGGCGAAGAAGAGAGGGCGGAGGCGGAAGAGATCCTCTCATCGGAGCGCTTCTACGGGAGGCTGCCCGAATTGCGCAAGATCGTGGGGGCCGCCCTGAATCAGACCGAGGTGCGTTACGCGTCGACCTTCGAGCAGTATGCCGGACACCTCAAAGGCGCTCTAGAGCGCCTGGAGGCGGAGCCCGACTGGCCGAGAGTGAGTGACGAGGACCGGGCGGAGCTTGCCACCCGACTTGGGGTGCCC
>JAFGIH010000497.1 GCA_016929985.1 Thermoleophilia bacterium
AGCCCTGATCGACGGCGAGCACTATCCTCCGGTGGTGGTCGACGCTCTGCGGGAGCTGTCTGAGCGGTTCGAGTTCAGGGCGGCGCTCTTCCTCGGGGGAACCGAGAAGATCAAGGCCGGCGACGTCGAGAGCGAGGCGCGGGCCCTCTACGGTCTCCCTGTGGTGTTCGACGCCGACCGTTCCAGGGGGCTGGCGCGGGTGCTTGCGGGATTCCTTCCCGAGGTGGTCGTTGACCTGAGCGATGAACCGGTGCTAGGATACGAACAGCGTTTCCGTCTCATCAGTGAATGCTTGGCGCGAAACGTAGGCTACGTAGGTTCGGATTTTCACTTCAGCCCGGCGACATCAGATCGCCTTTGCACAAGCCCATCGCTCTCCATCATCGGTACCGGGAAGCGGGTCGGCAAGACGGCGGTCAGTGGTTTCGTCGCTCGGGCCATTCAGGATATCGTCGGCGGGCATGGGGAGAGCCCGGGAGTAGTGGTCGTGGCCATGGGGCGCGGCGGTCCGGCGGAACCCGAACTGGTGGCGGGGGCGGGCGCCGGCGTATCGATGGCGGACTTGTTGGCGCGCAGCCGGGCGGGCCGGCACGCGGCCTCCGACCACTTTGAAGACGCGGTACTGAGCCGGGTGACGACGATCGGGTGCCGGCGATGCGGTGGAGGCATGGCGGGTGAGCCGTTCGTCTCGAACGTGGCTGCCGGGGTGGAGTTGGCCAACAGTCTGAACCCCGGGATGGTCGTGCTCGAGGGGAGCGGGGCCGCGATGCCGCCGGTGGGAGTGGATGCGCGCCTGCTGGTGGCCGGGGCTCACCAACCGCTGGAACACATCACCGGATACCTGGGGATGTACCGGTTGCTTGTGAGTGACGCGTTGGTTCTGACGATGGCGGAAGAGCCTCAGGTCCCGACGGAGAAGGTGCAGGCCGTGGTCGAGAGGGTGGGGGAGATCAGACCGGAAATGCCTGTGGTGCCGGTCGTTTTCAGACCCCGTCCGCTCGAGAGTGTGGAAGGTAGGAGGGTCGCCTTCTTCTCGACGGCGCCACCAGTCCAGGAGGGCGTGCTGCGCAGGCACCTGGAAAGGGAGTTCGGATGCAGAGTCGAGTTCCTGTCGACGCACCTGGCCGACAGAGCGGCGCTCGGAGCCGATCTCGCGGGACCGGAGATGTCCCGGGTGGAGGTCGTTCTGACCGAGATCAAAGCGGCCGCCATCGATGTGGTGGCCGAAGAGGCGGCCTTGCGGGGACTGCCGGTGGTGCCGGTGGACAACGTGCCGGTGGAGGCGTCGGCAGAGAGCCGGGGACGGTTGGCTGAGGTGGTCGAGGAGTTGGTGGAGTCGGCGAAGCAGAGGTTCGAGAGTCGGGCGTGAACAGGTGAGCGACAGAGATTCAGTCCAGCTGGTCAGCGGGGGACACAAGATCCCCTTCTCCAAGCGGCTTCTGGCCAGCACGCTGACCGCGACTGGGCTGCCTACCGAGCAGGCCTTCACGGTGGCTTTGGACGTCGAGACCAGACTCCTCACGGAGCCTGACCGCGAGATCGATGTCGAGCGGTTCAGACATCTCGTGGAGAGCGTCCTGGCGGAGGGCGAGGGAGAACCGTATCTACGGCGCTATCGGATGTGGAACAAGCTGGCCCGGGAGGACAAGCCCATCGTGGTGCTCATCGGAGGGGCGACCGGGGTGGGCAAGAGCACCATCGCAGCTCAGGTGGCCGACCGCCTGGGGTTGGTAAGGATGATCTCGACGGACTCCATCAGAGAGGTCATGCGGGCGTTCTTCTCAGAGAGCCTCATGCCGGCGATCCATTACTCCTCGTACGAGGCGGGGCAGGGGGTCCGGATCCCCATCAGATCGGAATTCGACTCGCCCGTGGTGGGGTTCATAGAACAGGTGGACGTGGTGAACGTGGGGATCCTGGCGCTGTTGGACAGGGCTATCGAAGAGCGGACGAGCATCATCGTGGAGGGGGTCCACATGGTGCCGGGCATGCTGGCCTGCCGGGGAGCCACGCAGAGGACCTCAGAGGTGGTGCTCTTGGAGATGGTGGTGGCGGTGACCGACACGAAGCTGCATCGCAGCCACTTCATGGTGAGAGAACAGGAGACCTCGGGGCGCAGGGCTATCGCCCGCTATCTGAACAACTTCGAGGAGATACGCAAGATCCAGGACTTCATCCTGGAGAGAGCTGCGGCTGAGGGAACGTTGGTCGTGAACAACCTGAACATCGACGACACGGTAGACCTGGTGGTGGATGCCTTGTACGACGTGATCGACCGGAGCGAGGAGGGCGGCCATGCCGGTGAGTGAAGAACGGTGCATCTGCGGACGGTTCGCCGCGGTCACCGAGGCCGCTGCGTTGGCGGCCGGAGGGTGGATGGGCAGAAGTGACGGCCTGGCGGGTAGCACGGCCTCGCGCGAGGCCATGGCTGCCGTTCTCGACAACATGCCGCTCAGGGCACGAGTGGTAGCGGGCCGGGGCGGAGGTCCTGACTGCGCCGCTCTGCCGGTGGGCGAAGAGGTGGGCGGCAAGACCGGCCCCTGGGCGTCGGGTGACATGGCGGCCGAAGAATGGACCACCGACCCCACGCCCACCTGGGACCTGGCCATCGACCCGCTGCAGGCGCCCAACGCGCTCGCTCGGGGGGTGGACGGAGCGCTCACCATGATCGCGGCCGGTCCCACGGGGAGTCTGTTGCCGGTTCCAGAGATGTATATGCAGAAGCTCATAGTCCCGGCCGAAGCTGCCGATGTCATAGACCTGGATGCTCCGGTAGGCGACAACATCAGGGCGGTGGCCGCCGCCCTCGGCCGGCGGCCCCAAGACCTCATCGTGGTGGTGCTCGACCGTCCCCGTCACGAGGAGCTCATCGACCAGATCCGGCAGGCTGGGGCTCGGGTGAGACTGGTCATGGATGGTGACGTGTCGGCCGGGATCGCCGTGGCGTCGGGAGACGCGGGGGTCGATGTGTACATCGGCATCGGGGGATCGACCGAGGGCATACTGGCCGCGGTCGCCCTGCGCTGTTTGGGCGGCGAGATGCAGGCGCGTTTCTGGCCCGTGTCCCGACATCAAGTGGAGTTGGTGAAGGCCGCCGGCATCGAGGACATCGAGGCCCGTTTGAGAGCAGGCGACATGGCGGGCGAGGGTGTGCTGCTCGCGGCTACGGCGGTGACGGGGGGGCGGTTCCTGAGGCCCCTTGCCTATCGGACCGATGGGGTCTTCACCGACACCTTGCTGTTGTGCTCCAGATGCCATGCGGTCAGGAAGATCCACACCCTTCACCGGACGGGTAATGGAGGCCCCCATGTGCACCTCGGGGCCAGATAGTCGTAGATACATCAATCGCTCTACCAGGGACAAGTGACGATAACCGTGAGAGAAGACGAGGTACATGAAGATGACACGACCGCGGGGCGTAAGACGATGGCTATAGCCGAACTCGAGCCCAAACTGCTTTCCGACCTGCACATGGTGGCAGGCGAGTTGGGCATAAAGAACTTCCGCAAGTACTCCAAGCAGGATCTCATCATGAAGATCCTGAGCGAGCAGTCGCGCGACAGCGGACTGCACTTTCGAACAGGGTTGCTCGACATCCTCCCCGACGGCTACGGCTTTCTGCGGACCCAGGGCTACACGCAGTCAGACTCCGACATCTACGTG
The DNA here is from genome assembly GCA_016929985.1 of Thermoleophilia bacterium. The sequence continues at coordinate 3,664 of JAFGIH010000497.1, forward strand.
TCGCTGTCTCAGATCCGCCGCTTCAAGCTGCGCCGGGGCGACGAGATCACCGGGCAGGTGCGCACTCCTCGCGATAACGAGAAGTACCACGCCCTGCTGAAGATCCAGACGGTCAACGGCATGGATCCCGAGCAGGCCAGGCACCGGCCCACCTTCGACTCGCTGACGCCGCTGTTCCCCGACGAGCGACTGCGTCTCGAGACCACGCCCGACAAGCTCTCGGCTCGGGTCATGGACATCATGGCTCCACTTGGCAAGGGACAGAGGGGCCTGATCGTGTCGCCGCCCAAGGCGGGCAAGACCACCATCCTCAAAGACCTGGCGCACGCCATCGCCACCAACAATCCCGAGGTGCACCT
>JAFGIH010000498.1 GCA_016929985.1 Thermoleophilia bacterium
CGATCCGCCGGGCGCCTATGCTTCCGAGCGTCCGGGCCTCTCCACCCTCGACGAGATGCTGGCGTGTGCGCGAGAGACAGTGGGGCATCTAGGTGTGGACGAGCCCCTGGATGTGGCCGGCCATAGCATGGGTGCCTTCTGTGCCCTCGCGCTCGTTGTTGATGCGCCCAGCATGGTGCGCCGGCTCGTCCTCGTGGGCGCACTGTCGGGCTTCCCGGCTGTCAGGCGCTGGGGAATGCCCCACAACTGGCGCTGGTGGCGCGACCGCGAATGGTGGGAGGTCGGCTGGTACGGGACCAGGACCGTCCTGGGATGGGATGATCTCGCCGTCCACAAGAAGCTCTCGAACGCGGTCGAGAAGGCCTCATACGCAGACACCACACTCGCGCCACAATGGAGCATCGCGCCGGGCGACCGCGGACGTCCGGCCCCCTCCCGGGTAGCGTGGCAGCGCAACGTGCGTCACTATGACCTGGTGCCAGGACTGCCCGGCATCGAGATACCGGTGTTGCTCCTTTACGGGAGCCACGACTCGCAGACACCGCTGCAGATGGCCGAACAGCTTCGTGCTCTGCTGCCGGAGGCGTATCTCGTTGTCTTCGAGCACAGCGGACACAGCCCGTTCGTGGAGGAGCCCCAGGCGTTCGAGCAGGCCGTGACGGAGTTCCTGAGGCTGCGTCTCGGGCCATCGGCCGATGCAGCCGCGGCTTGGAGGAGATGATGGAGGTGTGCTGTCGATTGGGGGAAAGGCTGGTGCCATGATGAAGTTCGGAGCGAAGCGGAGCCCAGAGGTCATCACGGCGAGCATGATCGCGCGCTGTGGCATGAACTGCGGCATCTGCATGGGTTTTCTCAGAGACGCCAAGGAGAAGAACGTGTGCCCGGGCTGTGGCGGCGGCGATGCCGGGAAGCCTCAGTCATGCAGGGCGTGCCGGATCAAGAACTGTCCGGAGCTCGCCGGCGCAAAGCCTGCGGACGCTGGGGCGGCCGGCGGCGGGCCCACGTGCACGGGGACGGCGCTCGCCGAGCAGGCGTTCTGCTTCGTGTGCGCGAAGTACCCCTGCAAGCGGATGAAGCAGCTCGACAAGCGCTACCGCACCAAGTACGGGATGAGCATGCTGGAGAATCTGGCGGCCATCCGGGAGCTGGGGCTCGACGAGTTCGTAGCGCGGGAGAGGGTCCGTTGGACCTGCCCAGGCTGCGGCGGCGTGATCTGCGTCCACAGGACGGAGTGCGTGTACTGCGGGAGGGCCCGGGAGGGGATGCCGGTCGGGGGCGCCGCCGGCTGACCGTTGCGCGACATCACGGCGGTCTTGTTTATACTATAGTGGACGGGGTATACACTATAGTGTATACTAATAATATGTTGCCAGAACTTGGGACAGAGCTGAAGAACGCCAGGGACCAGCTTGGCATGTCGCTCCAGTCTGTGGCCGAGGCCGCCAAGATCTCGGCCGCCTACCTGCAGAAGTTGGAGCGCGGCGAGGTGGGCACACCGTCCCCGCACGTGCTGCGTCGTCTGGGCTCCAGCCTTGGACTCCCGTACCTGCGGCTGATGGGACTGGCCGGCTATCTGGACGAGGCGGAGGCCGCGGAGGCTCGTTCGCTGGAGCCGTCGCCGTCTCCCCATCCGCTGGCCGGCAAGACGCTGACCCAGGACGAGTGGCGCGCGGTCGGGGCCTTCATCAAGGTGCTGGTCTCGCAGCGATCGGACAGCTAGGCGCGGCCACCCGGCAACCGGTTGAGTCTCGATCGCTCCGACCCCGCTCCGCTGTTTCCTTGCTCTCATTCAAGAAGTCCCGTGGACCGTCGTGGATCCGTTCCGGTCGTCTCCTTGACTATTATGAAGTTAGTAGTATATTGTGGTTAGCAGCACTCAGAACTAACGGTCAGCGGCTGACCGGCGACCTTGATCCGGGGGTTACGTAATGACAGTGGCGTCTAGAGCGCTATCCGACACCAGTAGACCAGTAGGCGACGATCCGGCACCCGACGTCGTGCTGCGCGTCGCAGGGTTGCGCAAGACCTACGGCGATCTGGTAGCCGTCGACGATCTCAGCTTCGAAGTGACCCGTGGGGAGGTCTTCGGTGTCCTGGGGCCCAACGGCGCCGGCAAGACGACCGCTCTGGAGTGCATCCAGGGTCTGCGTGCCTACGACTCCGGCAGCATCGAGGTCGTGGGTCTGGATCCAAGCCGTCAGGCCGACCGGCTGCGCCAGCATATCGGTTGCCAACTTCAGCAGTCAGCCCTGCCCGACAACATCCGTGTCTGGGAGGCCCTCGATCTCTTCGCCTCCGTGTACGACGCGCCGCGTGATTGGCGGGTGCTCATGGAGCAGTGGGGCCTCGCCGAGAAGCGCAACACCCGCTTCCACAATCTCTCGGGCGGGCAGAAGCAGCGACTGTTCGTGGCCCTCGCGCTCGTCAACGACCCGCAGGTGGTGTTTCTCGACGAGATGACCACCGGTCTCGACCCCGCAGCGCGGCATGTCGCCTGGAGCCTCATCGAGGAGATGCGCGCGCAGGGCACCACTGTCGTCCTGGTGACGCACTTCATGGAGGAGGCCGAGCGACTCTGCGACCGCTTGGCCGTCGTCGACCGGGGCCGGCTCGTCGCCCTCGATACATCGCAGAGTCTCGTGGCTTCCAGCGGTGGGGGTGTCCGCGCCGTGTTCAGCTGTGATCCGGCCGTCGACCTGAGCCTTGTCGAGGATGTCCGCGGGGTTTCGGAGATCGTCCGCAGCGGCCGGCGGGTCGAGGTGGCAGGCGACGGCAGTCACGTGGCCTGGGTAGCCGCCGCCCTCGTCGAGCACGGCATCCATCCGGAGGACTTCCGGGTGGCGCAGCCCACGCTCGAGGATGCATACCTTCGTCTCACCACACAGACCACCGAGGAGTGATCCGGATGAACGGCGTCGATACCCCTAGCCCCAGCCTGAGCAGGCCCATTCTTCGAGAGCCGGCCGTGGCACGGAGCCTTCCACGCCCGACCAAGGCCCTCGGCAAGATGACCTGGGTCGAGACCAAGCTCGTTCTTCGCGACCCCCTCACCATGGTCTTCTCCTTCATCTTCCCCATCGCGTTGCTGCTGGTGATGGGGGAGGTCTTCGGCCAGAGCACAGGTGGTCCGGGAGAGGTGATCTTCCGCGACTTCGGCGCCATGAACTACTACGTTCCAGCTTATCTGGCGGTCGTAGCGGCCGCCTTCGGTTTCACCAGTTTGCCCACACATCTCACCTCCTATAGAGAGCGGGGCGTGCTCCGGCGCCTGCACGCCTCGGGCGTTCGAGGACACCAGGTGTTGGTGAGTCAGACCCTTGTCGGGGCGGCCCTGACCAGCGTGGGCGCGGTGCTGGTGGTCCTTCTGGGCATGACCATCTACGATGTGCGCAGCCCCGGCGCGCCGGTGGCCGTCTTTCTCGTCTACCTGCTCTCCACGCTCTGCTTCATGACCCTCGGCTGTCTGCTGGGCGCCGTGATTCCCAAGATCAGGGCGGCACAGGGCATCGGTCTCACCCTCTTCTTCGTCATGCTGTTCGTTAGCGGGGCCTGCCCGCCGGTGGAAGTCATGAGCGACGTGATGTTGGACATCGGCAAGGCGTTGCCTCTCTATCACGCAGCGGTGGCTCTGCAGGACGCGTGGAACGGCCTGGGAGTGAACTGGCTCGAGGTGGGGATCCTCGGGGGCGTCACCGCCGCGGCGCTCGCCCTGACCGTCTGGCTGTTCCGCTGGGATTGAGAGCGGCGTTCGCACCGGTGCGCCGGGGATCATCGCCGAGCCACACGAGCGGGCGCCGGGGTTCTTCCCGGCCAAAGACGCTATCATGGCGGGGAAGCAGACTATGGGACATGCCTGCCGCGGCCAGGTATGGTGCTTCACGTCGAAGGGGGACGATACGTGACGAGATCGGATGGGGCGCGATCGAGGCGCGACACCTATCTCGGTGTGGCCTCTGCGCTCATGGCAGCTGGCTATCTTCTCGGCTTGGCCGCCGACATCACCTACCTCGC
>JAFGIH010000499.1 GCA_016929985.1 Thermoleophilia bacterium
CCGACCGGCCTGCGCTACTGCATCAATTCGGCCTCGCTCAAGTTCGTGCCCCGGTAGGACCCGGCTCGATACCAGATTCCACCACGCAGGGCCTTGAACAGAGCTGGCTTCGTTGTACTTTGTCCAGTATTATACTGGCGGAGGCGCTGAGACCATAACGTTGTCGGTCTGGGCCGCCGCCGATCCGCCAGTACCGGAGGTGTAGCACGATGAACAAGAACCAGACTGAAGGAGTGCTCGAGCGTTTCCGCCGCCTTGCGCTCGAACTGGCCCGCGAGCGCGGGTTCGCGGCCGATCCTGTGGAGGTGGTATCGGCTCGGCCACTGACGGCCGAAGAGGCTATCGGAAAGCCTGAGCGACAGGACTTCCCCATACAGAAGGGCAAGGAGTTCATGATGGAGGCCCGGTACCGCGGTAGCCGGGGCCAAGCGTTCACCTCCATGCCGGGTGAGTTCCAGGGGACCGTCGAAGAGGCTCTGGGCCGCGACCTCGAGACCGATTTCGACCGGGCGCTCGTGGTAGCTACAGCCAACGCTGTCATCGCACACCTGGGCCTCGCCGAGAAGAGCGCGCACTGCCGCGACGACGGTCCACGCGAGTGTGCGAGCCAGATCGCCGACTACGTGAGCAAGCGGTTCGGTTCGCCCCGGGTGGGCATCATCGGCCTGCAACCGGCCCTCATAACAGCTCTGAAAGACCGCTTCGCCGTGCGGGTTACCGACCTCGATACCGACAAGGTGGGGCGTTCCGACCTGGGCGTTCTCATCGAAGATGTGGAGAACACCCCGGATGTGATCGACTGGGCGGACGTCGTCTTGGCGACAGGCACCGTCCTGGCCAACGACACCATCGACGGCGTCATGTCCTCCAAGCCTACGGTCTTCTACGGCGTGACGATCGCCGGCGCGGCCGCGCTGCTGGGGTTGGAGAGATACTGTCCCAGCGGCATCTGAGCGGCCCGCACACGCACACGAGGAGCGATATGAAGACAGCCCTAGTCCTCTACTGGTCACATTCCGGCAACACCGAGAAGGTGGCCCTCAGCATCAAGGCCGGCCTCGAGGCGGCGGGTTCGGCCGTCACCTGCAAACGGGTCGAAGAGGCCGCGGACGTGGACTACTTCGACTACGACCTGGTGTGCCTCGGGTTTCCCTCCTACAGCTGGCACCCTCCCAAGCCGGTGGACGAGTTGCTTCAGGCAAACTTCGCCCGGCACAGGAAGGAGCGCAAGGTACTGCCCAGCGCGCCCGGCATCCCCGGCAAGAACGCGCTGATCTTCTGCACCTACTCCGGGCCGCACACCGGCATCAGAGAGGCCATCCCGGCAGGCAAGTACGCGGGGCAGTTCTTCGAGCACATCGGGTTCACCGTCGTGGACGAGTGGTACGTGCTGGCGGAGTTCCACGGGTCGGAGGAATTCAGCACCGTGGGCAGGATGGGCGACATCAAGGGGCTCCCGAGCGAGGAAGACCTCAGAAGGATCGAGAGCCAGGCTCGTCTGCTCGCTGCGCGGCTGTAGCCGGGCAGGGCCCGTGGCGCTTGGGCGGCTGACGGCCGGCCGGCGGCGCCCCGGGGCGCCGCCTATCGACGCAGGGTGGCCACCAGCCGCTGGGGCTTCAACACCAGGTCGAGAGCATCGCAGATGTCGGTGACAACCACGTCGGCGGCGACCAGTGCGGCCGTCGACGATCCCTCCCGGCCGATGACGCAGATGCCTATGGCGCTCTCCCTGAGCATGAGGACGTCGTTCACGCCGTTGCCTATCGTCACCGAGTGCTCGGCCCCCAGGCTCCGGACGAACTCTGACTTCTGCTCGGCCTCGCCGCCCTTGCGGAGGATGACCGTCTCCAGGCCGAGGTCATCTCTCACCCGCGAGGCTCCCCCGTGCGTGTCCGCGGTGACCATCACCAGATGCAGCTTCCCGCTCAACCGGGCGAGCCTGTCGGCCACGCCGCCGATCAGCGTGCCGTCCAGTCCGAGAGTGCCGTTCATGTCGAGCACAAGGTTCTTGATGTCATAGGCGCCCCGGCCGGGGATCACCAATTTCATGGAGAGACCTCTCTGGTGAGATCTAGGTAGTGCAGCGACAGACGGGGCCACCGCCGGTCCGCTCGCGACTCTACCACGGTTCCGCCCGAAGTGGCACTCATGGTGGCGCGGTGAATGTGCATGATCGTCTTGACTCGGAAGATCGCTCCCGCTCCATATAAGCTACTTGATTCCCGAATATTGTGTCTGGTATTGTCTGCTCCGCAAGTCATGGAATGGAATGCTATGAGGAGTAGTCGATGGCGTCCGAATCAGAAGTCGCTCCGACCACAAAGGCCGACTGGACCTTCCTGACCAATCATGCGCGCGTACTGCTCTGCATCGCGCAGGAACCGGAAGTCCGTATCCGAGACATTGCCGGACTCATCGGGGTGACTGAGCGGTCGGTGCAGCGGATCGTCACCGAACTGACGGAGGCCGGGTACGTAAGTCGCATACGTCAGGGCCGGCGGAACCACTACGTAGTCCACTCCGATCTCCCTTTGCGACGTCCTACCGAGCAATGCCGGCAGGTGTCGGCGCTACTCGACTTGATGCAAGGCCTTTGCGAAGACACGAAGGAGCAGTGAACGGATGCCCACTTTGACAGTAGACGACGTGGAGGTGGAAGTCCCGGCAGGCGCTTCGGTCTTGGAAGCTTGCCGGCGGGCGGGCGCGAGCGTGCCAAGCCTTTGCTACCTCGAGGGTAGAGAGGCCATAGGGGCCTGCCGCCTCTGCATGGTGGAGGTCGAGGGCGCGAAGACCCTGGTGGCTTCGTGCGCCCAACTCGCCTCCGAGGGAATGGTGGTCCTCACCAGCACCCCCCGGGTGCGCCGGGCCCGCCGTGCCGTACTCGAGTTGCTGCTCTCCGAGCACAACGGCGATTGCTACACATGCGTGCGCAGCGGCGATTGCGAGCTGCGCAGACTCTCCTACGCCCTCGGCATCGACCGGATCAGCTACCAGGGCGAGCGAGCGCGCAAGTACATCGATGCCTCCACTCCGGCGCTGGTGCGAGACACGGGCAAGTGCGTCTCGTGCCGCCGCTGCGTAGTTGCCTGTAACGAGATCCAGGGGGTGGGCGCGCTCTTCCCCCAGGGGCGGAGCTTCAGTTCAGAGATCGGACCGGCCACCGGGAGAGATCTGAGCGGTGTGGTCTGCGTGCAGTGCGGCCAATGCGCTGCGGTCTGCCCGGTCGGAGCCATCGTCGAGAAGAGCGCCATCGACGGCGTGTGGGCCGCTCTTGACGACCCGGCGAAGCATGTGATCGTGCAGACCGCGCCGGCCGTCCGAGCAGCCCTGGGAGAGGAGTTCGGCTACGAACCCGGCACCCGGGTCACCGGCAAGATGGTCGCCGCCCTACGGCGCCTCGGCTTTGACGGGGTGTTCGACACCAACTTCGCGGCCGACCTCACCATCATGGAAGAGGGTACCGAGCTCCTGGGCCGGCTCAAGAAGGCCCTGGTCGACAAAGAGCCCGCTGCGCTCCCCATGTTCACCAGCTGCTCCCCGGGCTGGATCAACTACATGGAGCACTTCAATCCCCACATGACGGGCAATCTGTCCACCTGCAAGTCGCCTCAGCAGATGTTCGGGGCGGTGGCCAAGACCTACTACGCCGA
>JAFGIH010000500.1 GCA_016929985.1 Thermoleophilia bacterium
GACCAAGCCGTCGAGCTCTACCAGTCCATGCTCGCGTTCGTTGTCGGCTTCTCGACGCTTGGTTCCGGCCATATGGAGACGGGGACCGAAGGTCTCTCGCCTGAGTTCGCACAGCGTATGACGGAGTGGAGGGACGAGACCTGCGCCAAGACGCTCAGGATGATCATGAGGGCCTATGATTCCGGGAGGAGCGAGGCCTGACCCTACGCCCGCTTGTAGTACTCCATCTCCGGTTCCGGCTCCAATATCAGGCTCGGCTCGTCAGGGTCGGGTATGTGGGCCCACTTGGGATCGCGGCTCACATGCTGATACAGCCTCGGCCCGTTCGAGCATGAATAGAACAAGATAGGACGATCCACCCGGTTCCATCCAAAGGGGCAATGCCAGACCTTGGGCGGGACTGCTATGACGCAGGCCTGGTCGTAGGTGTGCTTCTCGTCTTCGATATAGACGAAGAACTCGCCTCCCAGGTTGTTCTGGTCGTTTGGGTCGGTGCTGAGCAGGATGATGTATTCCATGTAGTCGTGGTAGTGAGGCTTCATGGTGGGGCTTTCCTTGGGGGCCGCCACCAACATGCCCCCACTGAAGTACATGCCTCCATCTATCGCCCTGTCATCCAGATACACCTGGAATATCTCCGGCCGGTCCAGGTCTCTATGCAGGGGATTGGGTTCCGTCCGGAAGATGAAGCACTTCCCGAATTTCGTGTTCGGATCACCGCTCTTGGTCGCGCCGTACTTGGCTTCTTCCATGATTGTCTGAGTCTCCTTTTTGCCACCGTTATCCGTCGGCATATTCCCGGCGTATGTCTTCCATGATCTTGGTAGCGAAGGGCCCCCTTTCTTCTTCGGTCATTGAGAACATCGGGAGCTCCCAGTCCATCTCCGCCAGGTTGTCCAGCAGCATGGCGGTCAGATCGTACGGAACGGATATGAGCAAGAGGCCTTCGGGAAGCAGCTTCTGGATCTTGAGGCCGTATCCCAAGCCGGTGACGGTGTAGTTCACGTTGCCGGTCGTGTAGGGATAGGCAAAGACCCAGGCACACGTGAGAACCGGGGTCATGATAGTGGTCAGCGGTTTGCCGGTGGAGTAGCTGAGTGCTCTGAGGATGACCTCAGCTTGGTCGGGTCGCGCGGTCATCACGAGCACGTCAGGATCGAAGGGGGCTTCGTCGATCTGAGAGAAGGCGACGTATCTCACCGTGCCCGGCGATATCTTGGGTATGTGCTGGTAGATCCTTCGGTTCGCCCTCGCGTCCTGATAGATGCGCTCCTTGGCGCCGATCTGTCCGCTCTCAAAGATCGGTTCTGGGTCCATCAATCCCAGCACGAGCTGGTCGACGCACGCGAAGTCCTCCGCCCCTGCATAGAACGGGCGGCTATCCTGAGCTTCGCGGAACATGCGACATATCGGTAGCCTCTTGCCCAGCCTTTCGATTCCCTCCGGCTTGTTGAGGAGGAATCTGACTGCCACGGGCTTGTGGGCGAACTCGAACCTTTGCAATATCGAGAAGTCTCGTGTTCGTTGGTCCATGAGCATTAGTCTCCTCTCATCATTCCGGGGAGCCAGAGACTGATTTCGGGAAAGGCAATGAGCAGAGCCAGAAAGACGAACAAGACGATGATGAACGGGAATACTCCTCGGAGAAGCTTGTCCACCGGGATGTTGAACGCAGTCCTCATCATGAAGAGCTCGAGTCCCATAGGCGGTGTTATCAGGCCGATTTGCATGTTCACCACGTATAGGACGCCAAACCAAATCGGGCTGAAGCCAAGTGCGGTTATCACGGGAACGAACAAGGGGATGGTCAGCAGCATGATCGTGATGGCATCCATGAAACAGCCCAGAATCAACAGCATGACATTGATGGCGATGACGACCACCCAGGGTGACAGGCTCGAATCGGATGCCCAGCCGGTCAGACTATCGACTACCCCCGACGTTCCGATGACGTAAGAGAACAACCATGCTCCCACCATCATGAAAAGGATCATGCCGTTGAGCACCGCCGTCGCGGTCAGCGCCCGGCGCAGACCCTGCCACCGTAAGCGGAAGGCAACCACACCGATGATCAGCACCACGATGCAACCGACTCCGGCAGCTTCGGTTGGCGAGGCGATCCCGAAGTAGATCGAGCCTAGGATGGAGAGCATCACTACCACCATGGGCCATACCCGCTTCAGAGATGAGAAGCGCTGCCTCCAGGTGACGCCCTTGATGGCCGGCCCAAGGTGCGGCCGTCTCCAGCATATTGTGATGGCCGTCGCAGCCAGCATGCAGGCCAAGAGCAGGCCCGGAACGATACCGGCCATGAAGAGGTGGCCGATGGATGCTTCGGCCAGCACACCGTAGATGATGAAGCCGGCACTCGGGGGAATGAGCGGGCCCAGCACGCCGCCACAGCACAACCCGCCCATCGCGAGACCCTGGTCATAGCCGTACTTGCGGAACTCCGGCTCGGCTACTTTGCCGACCGCCAGGATGCAGGCGGTGCTGGTACCGATGGCCGATGCCATCACGGCCTCGCCAAAAATGCTGGTCACGATGAGGCCACCCGGCACCCGGGACAACCAGCACCGAGCCGCTCC
>JAFGIH010000501.1 GCA_016929985.1 Thermoleophilia bacterium
AACCCCGAGGTGCGCGTCAGTAGTTGCGTGGAGCGGGTCTGCGCGTAGAATGGAGAAGTAGGGCCGCAGACAGAAGCTACCTCACGGCTTTCTTCACCCATGCGGGGAGGGAAGACATGGACCAGCGCCACTACGACTACGCAGTCGTCGGCTCAGGCATGGGGGGAGCGACCGTCGCGTATGAGCTGGCGCGACGCGGCAAAGCGGTGCTGCTGCTGGAAAAAGGCGTCCGTGAGCAGAAGTTCGGCGCCTTCATCGACTACAGCCGCACCTACGGCAACAACCTGATCACCCGTCTCCCGCGCCGCACCAAAGAGGGCACCGTCATATGGCGAGCGTTCATGGCCGGCGGTTCGACTGTGGTCGCCTGCGGCAATGGTGTGCGCTGTCTGGAGGCCGAGCTCGACTCCTTGGGAGTGCCTCTTGGGGTCGAGATGAGCGAGATGGAGACTGAGATGGGCGTCGCTCCCATCGCGAGACGGCTGCTAGGCAAGGCGTCGCTGGCCTTGGAGGCGGCGGCTTCCGAGCTAGGGTACGACCTACAACTCATGCCGAAGTTCATCTCGCCCAAGGCCTGCCGGAAGTGCGCCGGCTGCGTGCTCGGTTGCCCCCACGACGCCAAGTGGACGGCCGTCAAGCAGTTGGACCTTCTGGAACAGTCGGGTGGCGAAATCTGGTATGGCGCTACCGTAGAGCGCGTGCTAGTCGCGAACGGAAAAGCGACGGGAGTCGAGGGCCGCACGGATGGCAAGGCGTTCCGCGTGGCCGCGGACGGCGTGATAGTGGCGGCCGGAGGCCTGGGTACGCCTGTGGTCCTGCAGGAGGCCGGCATCGATGCCGGCAGGGGACTTTTCGCCGACCTGTTCGTCAACACTTACGCCACCCATAGCAGGCTCGGCCAGACACACGAGCCGAGCATGACCATGGTGGGCCTGCAGTGGCACGCCGACGAAGGCTTTCTCATCTCGCCCCACATCGCGCCCACGAAGCCCAATCTGTGGGTTGAATTGGGCGCGCGGGGATTACGCCTGCGGCGTGACAACCTGCTCGGCATGATGGCTAAGATCGTCGACGAGCGCGCGGGAAGGGTCTACGCGAACGGCAAGGTCTCGAAGCCGGCGACCTCTGTCGATCAGGCCAAGCTGCGCAAGGGCTCCGAGCGCTGCAAGGAGATCCTCATCAAGGCTGGGGCCGATCCCAAGTCGATCGCCGTCTCCATCGTGCAGGGTGCCCACCCCGGCGGGACTGCCGCCATCGGGGAGGTCGTCGATCAGAACCTCGAGACCAAGATCGCCGGCCTGTTCGTGTGCGATGCGAGTGTCCTACCCATTGCACCTGGGCTTCCTCCCATGGTGACCGTCGGCGCGCTGGGCAAATACCTCGCAAAGAAGCTCGCTGCGTAGACGGCCGGGCGAGGAAGTGGGCCCACCAGCCGCTCATTCCACCGGCGTCAGCGCCTCCAGCACCAGTAGTGGATCGACCGGAGCCCATACGTTGATGTCTATCCACGCGTCCGGAAGGCGGACGTGGATGGAATCGATGCGGTTGTCTGCAGCGCCGTCCAGCGAGCCCGAGTAGACGGTGGCGGGCTGACCGGCCAGGGTCATCTCGCGGCGCGTCCAGTCGCCCGCGGCCACACGCTGTTCGGCGTAGGCGAGCGAGTCCTCGAAGTGGCGGCCGCTCGGCGGTCTGACCATCACCTGGATGTGCTCGTTGGGGTTGGTCGCCTCCGGGCGGTCGTACGTCAGGAAGATGCCCTCGTCGCGCTGCTCGGCTCCGGGCGCCGTGCCGGCTCCCGCTCCGGGCTCCGCGTCCGGGTTCGCTCAGCGGAAGGCGTACTCCGCCCCGGCCAGAGGCCACTCCTCCACCCGGCTTCCGAGCCAATACTGACCCCAATCCGCCTGCTCGCTCCGGGGACGGTCGAGCGCCAGTTCGTAGGAGACCCCTTCCCAGAAGGCATCGGCCGGGATGTCGAGGGCAAAATCCGCGTCGGAAAAGGAGGCCACCTGCTCGTATTCGTACTCGATGGTCGTCCGGTATTCGAGCGCCAGGCCCTGCAGATCGCCCGAGTCCGGCGTGCCCTCGCCGGCCAACTCGATGCGAACGGGCAGATAGCTGGAGTCCAAGATCAGATCCAGGGTCGAGGCGACGCCGTGGTTGTCATGGTGCCAGGAGATCCTGACGCCTCCGCCTTCCTGCCGCTGCACCGTGGTGTCCGCGGGGGTGGGGCCGGCGTCGTTCACGTCGCCCTTGAACAGATCGGCGTAGCCCTCGGTCGGACCGACCGCGGTGCCGGCCCAGAGCGGCAGGGGGAGACCCACCGGCGCATGCAGGGAGACATAGCGATCGACGGAGACGAAGCTGGACTCCGCGAACTGGTGACTGGTCGTGCTGGTCCGCTCTCTGCCCTGCACGACGGTCGTCTTGACCCTGCGGTCGGAGGTGTGCACGGTGAGCCGGGCGCGTCCGCCGGCGATGTCGATCAACTGCTCGGCCCGCTGCGTCTGGGGGCCGGGATCGGACTGCTCGGGCGGGATCCCTTCTCCCGTCAGCCGGCCCTCCGTGGTCTCAGCGATATTCACGCGGGTGGGCCCGAGGGCGTCGAGCGCTGCCAGACTGGCTGCCCACGCCTCGGCACAGGATGGGGCTGCGGGCGCTGTCGTCACCGGCCCGCCGCGCCAGCGCGGAGCGCCACCTTCGGTGCTGAACCCGTGGCCTGCGACGTCTATGAGCGTGTGCTCTGTGATGCCGTCGGGATACGTCGTGTATATGTCGACCCACAGGAGTTCCACGCCCCAGTCGCGGCTGAGGTCGCCTGGCCAGCCGTCCTCCGAGGTCCCCCCGAAGCACAGCCCGGCAAGCGACATTTCGGCCGCGTTTGAGCTGTCGGCGACGAGGTCGAGTCTGAGCGTCCGCTGCCCGTTGGCGGTCGTGACCCGCAGGTCTGCGATGGTGACGCCTCGCAGGTCATCGGCGGCGGTTGTGGCGAAGTACTCGCGCACGATGCCGCCGGCCTCTTCGTCGGTCACACCCTCATCGGCGGGCGACGCGCCGCACCCGCAGAGGCCGAAGCTGGCTCCGACCAGGATCGCCACGAGAAGAATCACCGTCGTTGTTGTGACTCTGGGCTTCATGAGGCCCCCCTCTCCGGAGGTGCCCGCAGGGCCCCTCGCAGGGCGGACACGCAAGGCGGTTTCTCGCTGCCCGGCCATTCGATATCTCCCCCTGCGTTCGATGGCCGACATGCTTACGTGGGACGCCGCCTCTGATGCTACACGTTCCCGGGCGCAGTTGCGTAGTGCGCGGGCTCAGATCTACTGCCGACTTGGCCTCGTCCACAACGTCGCCCAGGACGTTGTTAACAAGACTCTGCGATGTGCGCACATTGTGATCACAATACAGAGGTGGTGAAGGTAGTGACTGACGGCACCTGGGGCCGAGGTCGGCACGATCACCGGCAGAGATGAGAGTATGGATTCTTGACAACAGTGCTCCACGCGTCTATCAATGGACCGAGTTCCCAAGCAACGGAGGCGACAGTGGCCGACAACAAGTACGAGAAGCTCATCCAGAGGCAACCCTGGGGCGTCCCCAACCCGGCGAATCCGGATCCCGATGCCCCGGTCTACATCGGCGTCAACCAGAAGGGCATGGCAGAGGGCTGGGACGAGCCCTTCACCCAGGTGCTGCGTCCCGTCTACAAGCCGTTCCGCATGATCAAGGAACCGCACGCTCATGACTGCGCCGAGTACCTGTACTTCATCGGCGGGAATCCCATGGATTTCTCCGATTTCGGGGCCGAGATCGAGTTCACGATAGGTCTGGGCGCCGAGGCTGAGACCTACACCATCAACGGCACCACCTGGGTCTACATCCCCGCGAACCTGCCGCACTGCCCGCTCGACTTCAAGAAGGTGGACAAGCCCATCATGTTCGGGCATGTCATGTTCGCGCCGGGGTTCGCCACGACCACCGG
>JAFGIH010000502.1 GCA_016929985.1 Thermoleophilia bacterium
AGATTGAAGGCCACGGCGACGGCTCCGAACACGGTGGGGATGTGGAGGACGTTGGCGCCTCCGGCCGCCTCGGCGGCCGCAATCTCTTCGTCCTTCATGGGGGCGTCAGAAGCACCGAAGTCCACCGTCAGATTGGTGAACTGCTCGATGCCGCCTCCGGAACCGATGCCCTGGTAGTTGATGGTGACGCCGGGGTTGGCAGCCTGAAACTCACCGATCCACTCCACATAGAGGGGTTCCGGGAATGTGGCGCCTGCTCCGTTGAGGCTGGCGGAGAGCGAAGCGGCAGTGGTCTCAGTGGTGGCCGGGGCGGCGCTGGTGGTCGTGGCAGGAGCGGCCGCGGTCGTAGTGGTAGCGGCGGCGGTGGTCGCGGTGGTCCCGCCGGCATTGGCGTCGGACGATCCGTCGTCGCCACAGCCCGCAACGAGTAGTCCGGTCAACAGCAGCGCAACGAGCGCGGCGCCGGCGAGGAAGACCAGCCCTTTCTTCTTGATCTTGGAAGTCATCGTTTCGTTACCTCTCTTTTCTCGTGGTTCTCTGCACCCATGGTCCTGTCGGTGCAGAGCGTACTGAGGTCGACGAAGCTCTGTGTAAACAACCAAGTGCAGGACGGTAACAAATGCGTTAAACCGGTCCGCTTGTTGTCTCGCCTGCCTGGTCTTGGAATGACTTTTGCCAAGCCGTTGCCATCTGGGAGCCGAACCCTAACGCGAGGGGCGCCGAGACGGTGATAGCGTCGGGATCGGCCTTTCCCAACAGTCCGCGGTCATTCCGGCGACCGCGGAGCCCGAGAGCCGGACTCGCGAGGGAGCCGCAGAAGAGCGGCCGCTTGGCCTGCATACGAACAAGGGAGCCGCGGGCAACTCGCGGCTGGATTGATCAGGAGGTACCTGAAGGATGTCTATGAAACCGCTCAATAGGAGCCGATTCGTGAAGGTGGCCTTGGCTGCCTTGGTGGTAGGGGGGCTCGCAGCCGGGACCATCCTTGCTGGATTGTCTGCCGGGTCAGAGGTTGAAGCTGCTTCACCCCAGAAGCCAGGGGCGGTCAAGAACGTCATTCTCATGATCAGTGACGGATGCGGCTACAACCACATCACGGCCACCGACTACTACATGGGCAGGAAGCAGGCGTACGAGCAGTTCCCCGTACGCCTGGGCATGAGCACCTACGAATACGAGAACAGCGAGTTGAAGCTGGTCGAGTACGATCCCGAAGACGTCGTCGATCTTCCAGACGATCCCAAGCTCGGCGTTTGGTCGACGAAGAACCTCCTGGGGTACGACCCTGCATTGATGTGGGAGGACTTCTCCTATTCCGCCTACCCGCTCTCCACCGACTCGGCCTCGGCCGCGACGGCCATGGCCAGCGGCATCAAGACCTACAACGGTGCCATCGGGGTCGATATCAGTGGTGACCCCGTCGAGCTGGTCAGCCAACGCGCCGAGGCGCTAGGCAAGGCTACCGGTGTGGTGACGACTGTGCAGTGGAGCCACGCCACGCCGGCCGGATTCGTAGCCCATAACACGAGCCGGAACGACTACGCTGCCATCGCCAAGGAGATGATCTATTCGAGTGCGACCGACGTCATCATGGGCGCCGGTCACCCTTGGTTCGACAACGACGGCAAGGCCGCCACGACTCCCAATACCTTCAAGTACGTGGGCGGCGAGGATACGTGGGACGACCTCGTTGCAGGTACGGCCGGCAGCGACGCCGACGGCGACGGCGATGCCGACTATTGGACACTCGTTCAAACGAAGGCTCAGTTCGAGGCTCTCGCCATCGCGAAGACCACTCCCAGCAGGGTGTGCGGCACCGCCCAAGTCTACACAACCATCCAGCAGTCAAGGAGCGGTGACGGCCACGCGGCACCCTACGTGGTGCCCTTGAACGCCTCGGTCCCCAGCCTGGCCGTCATGACCGAGGGTGCGCTGAACGTCCTCGACAACGATCAAGACGGCTTCTTTCTCATGGTTGAGGGCGGCGCGATCGACTGGGCCTCGCACGCCAACCAGACCGGCCGAACTATCGAGGAAGAGATCGATTTCAACAAGGCGGTCGACGCGGTCATCTACTGGGTGAACAGACACAGCAACTGGAACGAGACAGTTCTCATTGTTACCGGCGACCATGAGACCGGCATGCTTTACGGGCCCGAATCCGGCATGGTGGATGGCGTGGCCACGTACGCTCCTATCGTCAATAACGGTAAGGGCAAGGTCCCGGGAGTATCCTGGAACAGCCACGAGCATTCCAACGCCCTCATCCCTCTGTATGCGAAGGGTGGCGGGGCACAGTTTCTGAAGGATTACGTCAGCACCTCCGATCCTGTCCGCGGGGCGTACGTAGACAACACCAACATCGCGCACCTGATCTTCAGCATCATGAAGTAGCCAACCACGCTGGGGTGCTCCGCCTCTCTCCCCGGAGCGCATCCGATTCGGTGGGGGCCGGGCATAGTCCGGCCCCCACCGTGTTTCGAAGGATAGGCGCGCCAGACGCTCCGCCGAATCCCGCTCCCAGCGGATTTTGTTCACTGACAGCCTACATTCTGCTTGAGGCCCCGGCGACCGTCGGGTAGAATCGAACAACAGAGGGAAGTCCGCTACGTAAGTCTTTCGAGGGATACGCGGAGGGAGACCCGTTATCTTGTCAACTCCGGCCAAGTTCTGCCACCTGCACGTCCACACTCACTACTCGGCTCTCGATGGCGCCTGCAAGGTGAACGAGCTGGTCGCACGTGCTGTGGAACTGGGCATGCCCGCCATCGCCATCACCGACCACGGGGTGCTCTCCGGCATCATCCAGTTCTATCAG
>JAFGIH010000055.1 GCA_016929985.1 Thermoleophilia bacterium
CAGCTGGGTCGATGTCGTGGCGGGGACAAACCTCCTCGTGACGCAGACCCGCAGCAATGACGGTCTACCGTATCTCATGCCGCTCAACGGCCAGGTATACCTGTACTCCGAATATGATTGCACGGATATCAAGACCTACACGGTGGACGAATACCTCGATGGCACCATCTCGATCTCTGGGGCTCCCACTGGCCGGTACATCCTGGGGATCAAGTACGACCTGTCGGGCAGCTTGTCCAAGTATGTACCCGTCGGAACGCCGACGGTCACCTACACCTTCGACGTCAACGGCGGCACCAGCGCGTCCATAACGATCGAGCCTCAAGCTGGGCTTCTCGCCACATCGCTGACAACCAACACCTTCACGACGGACAAGGTGAAGGGCGCCAAGAAGAAGTAGTAGCGAACAGGAGTGTACTCGGGCAGCAAGCCCGAGAGGAGAAATGGCAAGGGGCGGGCCGAAAGGCCCGCCCCGTTTGCGTTGTGAGTCTTCGAACGCGGTTATCTATCGTAATGGCAGAGGACTTTGTACCTTCTGGGTTGGAGGAATTTGTCTCTGCACGTCGACGACTTTCTATCCAAAGGCCCATTGTGAGCGGCCGTCGTCCCCCATAAGCTCAATAAGTACCTATTCGGGAAGGTATTCGGGAAGGAAGTCTATGGGGGGGCCACAACCAGAACGCCGCTCGGCCATGAGACACCGCGTCCTGCTGTCGGTGGAGACCGACAGGGGGACCGGGGTGACCAGGGATTTCTCACTCTCAGGTCTGTACCTCATGACCAAGAGCCGCCTATGCCCCGGTGAGAAGGTGTGCCTGCGCGTGGCCCTGCCCGACCCTGATCGAGCCGACGTCCATTGGTTCGCCTGCTCAGGGAGTGTGGTCCGGGTCCAAGACGAGGGCGACGCCGTCGGCCTGGGTATCGCTATTCATGAAGAAGGTCTGCTGCCGCTGCACGCGGCGTAGACGTGGAGGGGCTGCTTATGAAGGGACTATCACGGAGACGGGGCGTTGGAACGACTCAAACGTACGGATGGAGGACGTGTCATATGAAGAAGAAACTGATAGCGATACTGGTACTGGCGATCATAGGGGTCATGGGCCTCTCCGGTTCCGCCTTGGCCCTGGACCCGCCGACGGTCTACGGCATCGACCGCAGCACCGGCGACGTGTATGAGGCCGAGGTGGAGACCGGCACGGCCGAGCTCCTGTTCAACGCCACCGGCACCCTGCAATCGGTGGTCTCACCCAACGGCCTGGCCTGGAACCCGCTCAACGGCTACCTGTACTTCACCGACTACCCGTTGGCCGGCGTGGGCAACACCGCCTTCTACTACTGGGACGGCTCCAGCGTGCAGCCGGTGACCGACGCCCTCGGTGACCCCGTCCTGCTCACCGGCGACGTGGCCTGCGCCACCTTCGACTCGGCCGGCAACTACTACTACATCGACGGTGGCGGCACCTCCGCCGACGGCAACTACCGCACCGACGACCTGTACATGGTCACCTTCGACGCAGGCTTCAACTTCGTTTCCGAGACCAAGGTGGCTGATCTCACCGGCAACGCCCGGGGCTGGAAGTTCGACGGCGACATCGCCTACAAGGGTGGCTACATCTACGGCTACGGCAGCTACGGCTGGTACACCTTCGAGTTCTTCAAGGTCGAGGTGGGCACCTGGGCCTTCCAGACCATCAAGGACTTCGGGTCCTGGTACCGCGGAGCCCTGCAGCTCTCCTTCGGGCAGGACGGCACTCTCTACTGCCACGCCTCCCAGGATGCCGCCGGCACCTTCTATGCCATTGACCTCGCCACCGGCACCCTCTCGGCACCTCTGGCTTCTTCTGCCACCGCCGCCGACGGCCACGTCCTTCTCTACACCGACCTCTCCGCCGCCACCGGCGCCGAGGGGTTGGCCATGGTCGCCGGCACCAAGTGGAACGATGTCATCCCCAACGGCTACTGGGACCCCGAGGACCTGGAGCTTCCCGGCTGGACCATCAACCTCTACAAGTGGAACGTAGCCCTGGACAAGTATGACGACATTCCCTATGACACCGCCACCACCGACGGCTCCGGCGGCTTCAGCTTCCAGATCACCGAGAACGGCCTGTACAGGGTGGAAGAGGTCCTGGAGTCCGGCTGGACCCAGACCGGTCCCACCTCCCCCAACTACTACGAGTTCGAAGCGGTGGGCAACGTAATCACCCCGGTTACCCCCGCTGCCTTCGACTACATGAACATGGAGTTCTGGAACCACCAGTCGACCGCGGACATCTCAGGCCACAAGTACGTCAAGGAGTGCGAGTGCTCCTGCTGCTGTCCTCCCGAGTGCTACCTGGAGGGACTGGAAGGCTGGACGATAACGCTGGCTAGGGACAATGACGAAGACGGCGACTTTGAGGAGGAAGTAGGCTCCACAGAGACCGACGCTGATGGCGCCTACAGCTTCTCCGGCCTCACGCCCGGCGTGTACCAGGTTTCGGAGACCATGCGGTCCGGTTGGGCGCAGCGCTATCCGAAGGACGATTTCGGTCAGGATTACTACATCGTCACGGTCGCCGATGACGGCAGTATCACGGTGGTGCCAAACGTACCGGCGGACGAGCTTGACTTCATCAACTACAAGAAGTCCCAGAACACCACGGGCTACACCCCCGGCTTCTGGAGCAACAAGAACGGGCGCGCCGTCCTGACGGCGAATCCCGGCTGGATGGGATATCTGGGTAGCTACAACCTCGTTGACGGCTGGGGCAACCCGTTCGATCCCGCCAGCTACAATCAGTTCCGCACCTGGCTGCTAAGGGCCAATGGTACCAACATGTCATACATGATGTCGGTCCAGATGGCCGCCACGTTGCTCAACATCAAGTACATGGGAACCGACTATGATGGTCTGGGTGTGATCGGTTGGGATGGCAACTGGATCTCCATCGCAGACCTCATCGTCGAAGCGGACGCGTTCCTGGGGACTGCCGGCAACAACTACACTCCTAGGGGTCATCCGAATCGGGCACAGGCCGAGTTCTACAAGAACGTCTTCGACAGCCTCAACAACAACAGTGCCGATCTCATGACCGAATCGGAAGCCGCCTCCACCGCGTCAACGAAGAGCACAACGGTGACGACTGATGTCTTCACAGGCTATGGGTACAACCCCTATGGCTTCTACAATTTCAACTGGTGGAGTGCTTGGTACCGGTAGGTCAGACAATCGACCGGCAGCTCGAGTCACCGAGCTCGAGGGGAGAAATGGCAACGGGGCGAGCCGAGAGGCTCGCCCCGTTTGTGCCGGGGCTCACCGTCACCATCTACGGCTCCAACCTCTCGACCATGTGCACCAACACCGCGCCAGAAGCGGAGTGGACGGGTTGGTTCCAGGACTATCCCCCATTTTCACCAACCACCACAAGGGTGGTTGCGGTTGCTGGTGAGGTCGCACGGAGTGAATTGGAGTGGTTCGTCCGTAATTGCTATGGTGGTCGTACTGCTCATGCGGGTCGGTGCGCATCCGGATCGCTGGTCTGCAAGACAGCGCGAGGCGGGGAGAGTGACGTGCCCGAAGGTTCTTTCGTGACTGTTAGAGATGTGGTGGCGGCACATCTCTGCACGCAGTGCGGTACGTGTGTCGCGGCCTGCCCCTCACAGGCCGTCTCGATGGCGGAAAGCCCCGGCGGGATGCTGCTTCCGTCCGTGCAGTCCGAATGGTGCGACGAGTGCGGCACCTGCGTGAGCGTGTGTCCGGGGCTGGGCATGGATCTTACGGCGCTCCCGGAGGGCATCGACCCGTTCCGGGGGCCCGTCCTAAGGGCGTACCTCGGGCATGCCACGGACGAGACAACGCGCGCGGGAGGCCAGAGCGGAGGTGTTGGTACTGCTCTAGCCCTCCATCTGTTGTCGAGCGGGCTGGTGGATGCGGTTCTGTTGACCGCCATGCCCGAAGACGGATCGCTGAAGCCCCATGCCGTACTAGCCCGTTCGCCAGATGAGGCAATGGCCGCGTCGGGCTCCAAGTACAGTCAGGCCGGGGGCAACGCGCTGTTGCGCGCGCTGGTGACGACGGGCTCCCATGCGGTCGACGAGAAGGTCGCCACCTTCTCTCTTCCTTGCCAGACCGAGGGTATCGAGAAGATGAGCCGTGGAGGGCTTCCAGGCAGGGCAGCGGTCTCTTATCGTATCGGCCTGTTCTGTGACCGTTCACTCCTTCGTACCTGCACAGATCAGATGCTGCGCGACGCCGATCTCGCTCGAGGCGAGGTGGCTTCGGTACGCTATCGCTCGAAGACGCGCTCGGGCTGGCCCGGTGAGGTCCAGGTGATCACCAAATCCGGCGAACAGAGGCTCTTCCCTGCATCCCTGCGTCTGGGGCTCAAGGAGATGTTCACCGTCCCTCGTTGCAGACTCTGTTTCGACAAGACCAACGTGTTTGCCGACATCGCGCTGGGAGACCCGTGGGGTATCTCCAACGACCCGGCAGGCAGTTCGGTGATTATCGCGCGCACGCCTGAGGGCGACGCGCTGCTCAGGGAGGCCGCCGCGCAGGGCGCGCTCGTGCTGACCGAGATCTCCCCGCAGCTCGTTTTCGAACACCAGGGGCTCATCGAACGGCGCCGGGCACTCGTGGGCTACTCAGATCTCTGGGCCGACATGGGACGCACTTGCCCAGGCTACGAGGGACTCGAGCTCAAAGCCGTGCTGCCCATCGAGGGGGGGAAGCGGCGGGCATACCGGAGGAACCTGGCTATCAACTGCCGGTTGGCCGAGGCTACGTCCCTCGACGGGGTGGCTCGATCTGTGCGGAGGCACCGGTTGATGGGGACGTTGCGGAGCAAGGCATCCCGAGTGCTGCGGTCGCGCTAGCCCGGACGGCTACCCACTCGCATGGCTGGCGCTCCGAACGCTCCGAAGCAGGCGCTTCGCGGAGCGTACCGCCAGCCGGCTCGGCCGGAGCACGTAGTAGAGGGGGTAGAGCTGCCGGGGCAGGCGGAATGTCGCCAGGTCCACCTCATCCGCCTCCAGCGCCACTCTGACGGCATAACGGGCGCGGGCACGGTGGGTGTCGAGGCTCTGGACGAAGGCCGATATGGCGCCGGGTGCCCCCGGTTCCCGCGGCCGCATGGCCCCCCAGGCGCTCTGCGCTTGCTTGGCCAGCTCGCCTGCCCCGCCATCAGCGGAGAGCTCGGTGAGGATCTGGTCATCCCACCGCACTTCCAGCATCTGCAAGAGCCGGGCTGCGATATACACTCGCCTGCCGATTCCCAGAGACCAGGCCCGCTCCATCTGCGCGTGCCAATCTGTCGCGGGATGCTGCGTCACCATCTCGCCGAGGGTTCGCAGATGCTCCAGCTGGTTCCATCCGTCGTTAGCGGCATGGACCGCCAAGTACAGGAACTGGTCCGAAGGGGTCAGGGAACGGACGACTCGGCCGAGCAGAGGTACCGGCTCCGCCCGGGAGAACACGTCGTCGGTATGCATCCGCACCCCGGCATTGGCCCTGGCCAGCCGCCAATGGACCTCCAGTGTGATGTTCGACAGCGCATGGTGCAGGACGCTGTGCTGTCTTGCCCGCAGCGAATGCCGCCCTGTCTCGTCTCCTGGGAGCCCGGGTTCGTAACCAAGTATCCGGAGGCTCGCCAACGCCGTTCTGAGATGCTCCTCCCGAATGAGGATGTCCAGGTCGACGAAGCTGCGCAGCGCGGGGTCGCCATAGACCTGAGCCGCCAGGACCGGGCCCTTCAGAGCGACCACCGGCATGCCATCGGCTTCCAACCGGTCGATGACGCGCAACAGGGCGGCGCTGTAGCGCAAGGACCGGATGACGTTCGTCCTGGCAGCCTCCGCGAACCGGGTTGCCACCGGCTCTGGAAGGAAGGGCCGCTCCTGATGCGACTGATTCACGAGGGGCAAGAGCCCGTGCCAGAGCGCGAGCTCAAAGAAGCGATCCCAATCGGTCACGCGGGCAGCTGCGCAGGCAAGGGTCGCCGGGCCTGCCGCGCATGCCCTCGGCCGCGCGCACAGAATCACCAAGGCAAGCTCCGTGTCAGGATGCCATGTCGTGGGCTTCGTCATGATACGGATCTCGCCGCAATACGCTCCGCCCGCGTCTGCCTGGCGTATGAAGGTACAGGCGAGCCAGAGGCGAAAACTCTCACATGAGCAGGGATCAGGGGGCCTTTGTACGCGAGCGCACACATGAACGTAGAATACCTCGGGGCCCCGGCTTTGCTACCATGACGACACAGAACTTGGATCGAGTGGAGACCCTAGCTTCTTGAAGGCGTTCGGCACCAACCTCCTGAACCAGCTGACTCGGCGACGCCTGCTCGCTGCGCTGCTCGACCTCATCATCGTCTTCTTCGCCTACTACCTCATCGTGGTCTTCCGGTATGAGGGTTCTGTCCCCGAGAAGACGAGCCTGGGTTCTCCCGATTTCAGCATGTTCATCATGGCGGCCATCGTTTTGCATCTCGGCTTCAACGCCGTCTTCCACGTCTACTCCATCGTAACCCGCTACGTGGGACTTTCGCAGGCCAAATGGATCGTGAATGCCACCGTGGCTTCCACCGTTGCGCTCGTCATAGTGGACTTGGTTGTGCCGGCATCCAGTGGAAGGCTGGTTCCGTTGACGGTGGTGATCGTGGGCGGCTGTGCCACCGGCGTTGCGATGACGGCAGTGCGCTTCTACAGCAGGGTGTTCCAGACGCGGAGCCTGAAGCCCGTCAGCGCCACACGCATCTTGCTGGTGGGAGCCGGCAACGCGGCAGATGTGCTCATACGGCAGATCGAGCAGAACCCGTCGCTCAAGCTCAAGATCATCGGCGCCGTGGATGACGACCCCACGCTTCACGGCATGCGAATCCACGACTATCCCATTCTAGGAAGCATAGCCGATGCACCGAAGTTCGCGGCCGACCGGGATGCGGAGGAGTTCTTCATAGCCATCCCATCGGCCTCCAGCGAGCAGATGGAGCAGATCTACCAGAAGCTCAAGCCTGCCG
>JAFGIH010000503.1 GCA_016929985.1 Thermoleophilia bacterium
TCCTTCTTCTGGACGAGCCGACCAACCATCTCGATATGGACTCGCGCGCCGTCCTCACGGAGGCGCTCCGCCAGTTCGAGGGGTCGGTGATCTTCATCAGCCATGACCGGCATCTCATCAACGCCATCGGCACCAAGGTGATCGAGGTGCGCGACGGGCGCTTGAACCACTACCCGGGCGACTGGGAGTACTATCAGTGGAAGAAGGCCCAGGAGAACCGGCCTGTCGTTGCCGTGTCCGCCAAGGCGCCTGTGGAGAGGGCCGGTGCGCCGGCCACTCCGACGAGCGCGGCCCAAGACACCGCCCCGGTGGCCGCCGAGGCGAGGGTCCGTCCGGCCGGCACGAAGACCGTGGAATTGGGCTACAAGGAGCGTAAAGAGCTCAGCAGTCGCTACCGCAAGATCGAGAAGCGGATCCTGACGGCCGAGGAACGGCAGAAAGAACTGGCGACTCTGATGAGCGATCCGGCGCACATGTCCGACTACGAGCTACTGCTGTCCGCGCAGTCCGAGGCGACTGCGCTGGCCGATGAGATCACCTCTCTCTACGACGAGTGGGGCAAGGTGGCCGAAGCGTTGGGCACTACGGCGGACTAGGGAGCTCGACCAAGCACCTGGCGAAGGAGAGGTTCGATGGTGAGTTTCGTGGACGAACGTGTGACTGCCCGGCTGGAGCTGCGGTCGTTCGCTGCCGATCTGGTCTTTCCGGCGGGTACCGACATCTTGCAGGCTCCCGAGCCGGAGCCGCTTGCCGATGTGCGGGCGGCGGTGCTGGCAGCGTTGACCGACCCGATCGGCAGCGCACCGTTGGCCGAGATCTGTGCCGGAGTGTTGGCCCGGCCGGTCTCCGGCGGCGGGCCGCAACCGTCGGCGGTGGTCGTGGTCTCGGACAACACCCGCACCGTCCCCTACAAGGGCGATGGCGGCATCCTGTGGCCTCTGGTGGAGTCGCTGCTCGCGGCTGGATTCGGGCCGGAGTCGGTCACCCTTCTGGTGTCCTCCGGCACCCACCGGGTGCTCTCCGACGACGAGATGTGGGCGTTCTTGGATGAGCGGGCGCGAGAGGTGGGAGTGCGGGTGCACTGTCACAACGCCGCCGACCCGGCGTCGCTCACCCGCGTGGGCTGCAGAAAGAACGGCGACGAGGTCTTCATCGACACGGTGTACGTAGAGGCCGACCTGCGCATCCTTACCGGTCTGGTGGAGCCGCATCTCATGGCCGGCGTGTCCGGGGGGCGCAAGAGCATCTGTCCCGGGCTGGTGAACGTGCAAAGCGTGCGGGAGTTCCACGGTCCGAAGACGGTGGCCCATCCGAAGGCCACGGCGCTCGTGCTGGACGGCAATCCCTGCCACGAGGTCGCCATGGAGATCGCCGGCATGGTGCGGCCGGATCTCATCCTCAACGTGACCGCCTGCAAGGACGGCAGGGTGGCCGGAGTGTTCGCCGGCGACATGGAGTTGGCGCACCTCGCGGCGGTGGAGCAGATGCTGGGGTTCGTCCAGATCCCCATCGAGCGGGAGTTCGACGTGGTAGTGGCGCACGGCGGTCTGGTGGGGGTCAATCACTACCAGGCCGAGAAGGCCGTGGATGTGGCCGGCAAGGCAGTAAGGGAGGGCGGCTACCTGGTTGTTGTGGCCGATACCACCGAGCCCGACCCGTTGGGAACCGGATCGTACCGTGGCCTGATGGCCGGGCTCAGCACGATGGGCCCTGAGGCCCTCATAGAGGCGATCATGGCCGAGGACTGGGAGTTCGTGCACGATCAGTGGGGCGCGCAGGTATGGGCGCACCTGCTCCTCCGGGTGCCGGCGGAGCACATCTTCTACTACAGCCCGCAGACCTCGCCGGAGGACTATGCGATCTTGCCCAATGTCGACCCACGCCCGCTCTTGGGTGGCGACACGGCAACCGGGGCGGCCGCCGCCCCCGGCGATGCGGTCGCACGGTTCGTGGCCGCGGCTGTCGCCCGGGCTTGTCGGGAATCGGAGGCGGCTACAGGCCGCCCGGCCACCGTCGCCTACTTGGCCGACGGACCGCACGGCATCCCGGTCAAAGTGGGCCCGGGCGGCGTCGAGGGCCCGCTGGCCTAGGAGAGGCCCCCTACATCGTCACCCAGCTCTTGCCGGCGACGGGGAACGCGCACATCTTGTTGGGGCATTCGTAGCAGTTGAACTGACGTACCTGCGGGATCCTCGCGCCCTTGCACTGCTCGACGAGCTCTATCGCCTTTCTGACCTGTTCGTCCTCGCCCTTGATGACCAGGTACATGGCGCCTTCGGCGCCGCTCAGACCGCCGGCGCCTATGGGCACGGCCTCAGCACCACTCAGCATCATGATGGCATCGACCTCGGTGACGGACTTCCCGTCGGCACACGGGAACAGGCCCACCGCGGAACCCATGGCGTACTCGCACCCCGCGCGCTTCGCCTCTTTGGCGGCCTGTTCCACGGGGAGCGGGATGAGCTTCTCCAGGCCGACCGGGAATATCAGATGAAACGGCCTCTTCTTGAGGGCCGACACGACGAACCCTATCGTCCCGCCTTCCGTGGGATTCCCGATCATGATGCCCACATCGCCCTGCGAATCGACGGCGTTCACACCCTTGATGTAGACGTCATCGGGCCCCATGTTCGCCATCAGATCCGCGAG
The DNA here is from genome assembly GCA_016929985.1 of Thermoleophilia bacterium. Next base: position 2,650 of record JAFGIH010000503.1, read on the forward strand.
AGTCTCTCCTGCCGACAGCGTGCCGCCTCTGATCACCCACGAATGAGGAAAGCCGCCCGGCCCCGACACCTTGTTCAGTGACCGTTCTCCGGCGTGCACTCCCATGTCCCCGCAGGCGCCCTTGGGAGTTATCGCTCCGCAGACCCAGACATCGGTGGTCGGGATGCTTCCCGTGAGTGCCTCGACGACGAACCACGTGCTGCTGCTGGGGTGCAGCACGACCACGCCCTCCTGCGCCGCCTTGCTGACCATGGGCATGTCTGCCACAGCTCGGCCGATCAGTTTCTTGGACTCAGTCGGGGTCAAGATGACTTGAGCGAGCATGTCGTATCTCCTATGAAGTCACTGCGTAAGGGGTCGTGGTATCGTGGCCGGTGCCTGCACAACCAGGCTGACGTTGACTACGATACCCTAAGAGACGAGGAGGCGGGCGGATGGAGGCCCTCACCGGCATCAGGATCTTCGCAGACGAGTCCGGCCGGTCGCATGTGGAAGAGCTACGCATAGAGCTCCACGACATCGACGCCACCTCGTCAGTCCCCTCGGTTCAGATGGCGAGCCCGATCGCCCTCTCCCAGGCTCGTTTCTCAGTGATGCCTCCCGGCTTCGTGGCTGATTGGCATCCAGCTCCTCGGCGCCAGTACAGTCTGCACCTATCCGGTGAGCTCGAGGTGGAAGTGGGGGACGGCGAGGTCCGTCGCATGGTCCCGGGCAGCATCGTCCTGATCGAGGATGTGTCCGGCCAAGGGCACCGTACGCGGGTGGTTGGAGACCAACCGGTGGTAGGAGTCTTCCTGCAGTTGCCGTAGGACCTCTAGGTCATCGCGAGCGCGCGAACGAACACCGCCTCAGACGCGTCGGCGCCGAAGTCGGGATTCTCAGGGCTGATCGTCTCGCTCGGTTCCCACCCCGCGTCGCGGAGCAGGCTGTAGACCTCTTCTCGGCTTGGACGGGTGCGGGGCTCCTCACCCAGCCGGGCCAGTCTCTGTTCTTCGACCGCCCGGAGGGCCTCGAACTCCTGATTCCCCGTCGTGACCGCGAAGCTCACGGCGAGTACGCTGGCGGAAGCCGTGTGGTCCCGAAGTGCGCGAAGCAGGCGCCGCAATACCGGCTGCGTGAGATAGACCGCCACCCCTTCGCAGAGGTAGAGGGTGCGAAGGTCCGGTCGGTGCCCGAGCGTGGCAAGAACCAGACCGGCATCGTCGGTTGTGAAGTCAAGCGCGCCACACCGGATGTCGCTAATATCGACCTCGAGATCCGTGAGGCGCACGAGCTTGTCTCTCTGCGTGGCGGGATGGTCGAGCTCGAAGAACACGGTCTGAGGCGAGCGGAACCGCAGAGCACGGCCGTCGTAGCCGGCGCCCACGAGCACGATCTGCGGAACACCCTCCTTTTGGGCGGATATCACGCAGTCATCGAAGAAGACGGTGCGGGAGGCCAGATAGGGGCGCCTCATGAGCGATGGCCCGTCCCCGAGAGTGGCCAAGAAGCGCCGCTCGTCGGCCGCTCCGGCGGTGCCGTCACCCGGGCGCTTCAGTTCCCGCCGGATGCGGGCCACCTCTTGGGCTGTGACAGATATCTGATCATGCTCCATCGGTTCATCCTAACACCCGCGCTACGGCGAAGCCGCGCCGGACGCACTCGGCCTCTTCCCGGCTGGGCGCGGTCGCATGTGTGTGAGGTATCCTGACCCAGAGACACGTCCGCCAAAGGAGGAGAAGGTATGCCGTCCTTCGACGTAGTGAGTCGCGTGGATATGCAGGAGATGGACAACGCCGTCAACCAGGTGAAGAAGGAGATCGCGACCCGATTCGACTTCCGGGGGTCGAAGACCAGCCTCGATCTGGATCGCAAAGAGGGCAAAATCCAGGTGCTCACCGAGGATGACATGAAGCTCCGCGCCATCAAGGA
>JAFGIH010000504.1 GCA_016929985.1 Thermoleophilia bacterium
ACGACCGCGGGCCTGAGCACCGCCGGGAAGATCTGGATCATCGCTACCATGTACGTGGGCCGCCTGGGGCCGTTGACATTGGCCAGCCTGGCGCTCTCGCGAAAGAAGACGGGCATCACGTTCCCCGAAGGAAAGGTAATGATCGGATGAGAAAGCGCAAGAAACAGATCTGCGTGATCGGTCTGGGCCACTTCGGCTGGGAACTCGCCTTGACCCTCTCCCGCGACTGCGAGGTCCTCGCCATCGACCGCGATCCTGAGCTGGTCAACGCGATAGCCGACCGCGTCCATCGCGCCCGGGCCCTCGACACCCGAGACGAAGCGGCCTTGGCCTCGGTGATCCCGGAGGGCATCGATGAGGCGGTCGTCAGCATGGGCGAGAGCATCGAGTCCAGCATCCTCTGCACTCTCTACCTCAAGCGCCTCGGTGTGCCCGTGGTGAGGGTCAAAGCGCTGACCGACGATCACGCCATCGTCCTTCAGCAAGTGGGCGCCGACGAGATCATCTTCCCCGAACGCGAGACCGCTCGGCGGGTGGCGGCGCATATCGCCAATCCCAACCTTCTTGACTTCGTGCCGCTCGGTGGCGACTACCAAGTCATGGAAGTACGGTTGCCAGGCTCTTTCACCGGCCATACCCTGGGCGAACTCGATCTGCGTGCCCGTTTCGGGGTGTTCGTGATCGCCGTGCGCCGTGAAGGCGCCGACGAAACGGAGTTTCTCCCCGGACGCGACTTCCGTCTTCAGGCCGGAGATGTCATGGTCATGATCGGACGGAAGAGCGACCTCGCCCGGGTGCAAGAAGAACGCTAGAAGGCTGCTATAGGTCGTCGTAGTCGGGCGAGAACGTGTCTCCCCTGGTGGGATCGCCCGAGCTGTAACCTGCCTTGAACCAGCGCGAGCGCTGCGCCGAGGTGCCGTGGGTGAACGAGTCGGGCACCGTGTAACCCTGGGCCTGCATCTGTAGCCTGTCGTCGCCGATGGCGCTGGCCGCGTTCAGAGCCTCGTCGATGTCGCCCGTGTCTACCCAGCCCTGCACCTTCTGGTAGTTGCCCACGCAGCCGGCGTAGAAGTCGGCCTGCAACTCCAAGCGCACGTTCAGCTCGTTCTTCACAGCCTCGCTCACCCTCTTCTGTTGGGCGCTCACTTGGCTGAGCACGCCCAGCAGGTTCTGCACATGGTGGCCCACCTCGTGGGCGATGACGTAGTTCTGGGCGAAGTCACCGCCCGCTCCGTACTTCTTGGCCATGTCGTCGAAGAAGCTCAAGTCTATGTAGACCGTCTTGTCGGCAGGCGAATAGAAGGGCCCCATCGCGGAGGTGGCATAACCGGACGCCGTGTTGACGCTACCGGTGAAGAGCACCAGCTTGGGCGGCTCGTACGTGAGACCGGACTCCGAGAACTGCCGCGCCCAGTAGTCCTCGGTGTCGGCGAGCACCACCGATACGAACTCGCCCATCTCCTGCTGCGCCGCGGTGAGGGTGCCCGTGGTAGCCGAGCTCCCGCCCGCGCCCAGCCCGCCGGAGGGGATGCTGATGCCGGAATCGCCGAAGATGTTGCCCCCGAACTGGCCTCCAAGAAAGAGCCCGATGAGGGTGATGATGATCGCGCCTATACCGCCGCCCACGGCCACCTGGCCGCCGCTCACCCTGCGCCGGTCGTCCACGTTGGCGCTCTGTCTTCTACCTTTCCACTGCATGCGATCCTCCCGTTACACGCTGCCGCCCCTATAGTACCCTCCAACCGGCTCCTCTAGGCGCATCAGGTTGCCGCCCACCCGGAGGGCTGATATCGTGAGAAGCGCTGCTGGTCGTCCGATGGCCCAGCTCTGGTCGCCCTCGTCGGCTGCGGGGCTTGAGGGTGGGGGAAGCGACCGGTGAAATCAGATTCCATGGAGATGTACTTATGACCGTAGTGGACTCGGTGTTCCCCAGGGTCGGTTCTCGCCGCGTTCTCTTGATACTCACGGCGATCCTCTTCCTCACCTTCGTCGACACCACCATCATGAGTGTCGCATTGGAAGACCTGCAAGGCACCCTCCACACCAGCATCTCCGACCTGCAGTGGATCATCAACGCGTACGCCCTGATGTTCGCCAGCCTCATGTTCCCCTTCGGAACGCTGGGCGACCGCCTGGGACGCAAGAAGGTCATGCTCGGCGGGGCCGCGGTGTTCGTCGCCGGGTCGCTCTTCGGCGCCCTCGCCCCCAACACGGGGTCGCTCATCGCCGCCCGGGCCATCATGGGAGTCGGGGCGGCCGCATGCGAGCCGGGGACCCTCTCCATCATCCGCCAACTCTATCCTGACAGAAGCGAGCGGGCGCGGGCCATAGGCCTGTGGGCGGCCGTAGCCGGACTCGCGCTGGCCATGGGACCGGTCATCGGCGGCGTGTTGGTCGGCCTAGGCGGGTGGCCGGCCATCTTCTGGTTCAACCTCGCGGCAGGCATCCTCGTGATGTGGGCCGCTCATGCCTTGGTACCCGAGAGTTCCGACCCCGAGGGCGGCAAGTTCGACGTGCTCGGCTTCACGCTCGGGCCTATCGCGCTCGGCACCTTGGTCTTCGCCATCATCATCGGAGAGACCGCGGGATACACCGCGCCGCACGTTCTGGTGCTTTTTGCCGTCGCGGTCGTCACCGGCGCCGTCTTCGTGTTCGTCGAGCACCGCAGCAAGGCGCCTATGCTCAAGGTCGAGTACTTCAAGAAGCTACCCTTTTCGGGATCGCTGTGTGTGGCTTTCGCCACCTACTTCGGGGTGTTCTCGATCTTCTTCCTCACTGCTCTCTACCTGCAGGTGGTCCTCGACTACTCAGCCTTCCAGACGGCCGCGTTGTTCGTGCCCATGGCTGTGGGGATGATCGTCGCCTCGTCGTTCGCGGGCAGATGGGTGGCGCTGCGCGGTCCGCGAGTGCCGGTGGCCCTGGGCTGTCTGGCCGCCGGCGCAGGCGTGTTGCTTACCGACGTGGCTCTCCTCGGTGACGTCACCTACATCCCCATGGTGCTGTCGCTCACACTGGCCGGCATAGGCTTCGGCGTGGCCGTGGTGCCCATCACCT
>JAFGIH010000505.1 GCA_016929985.1 Thermoleophilia bacterium
GAATTGTCGGCGGTCGCCGTCAAGTACCCCGAACTCAAGGCCATGGGCGTCGAAGTCCTTGCCATGAGTGTCGATTCCCGCTTCTCTCACAAGATCTGGCAGGAAGAGGAGCTCTCCAAGATGGTCGAGGGTGGGGTTCCTTTCCCCATGCTCACCGATCCGGGGGGCGTTGTGGGCCAGGTCTACGGTGTTTACGATGAAGGCGCCGGCGTGGATATCCGCGGGCGTTTCATCATCGATCCCGATTTCAACATCCGGGCCATGGAAGTGCTCACTTCCGAGGTAGGCCGGAATGTCGCCGAACTCGTCCGGCAGGTACAGGCCTTCCAGCATGTGGCCAAGACCGGGGAGGTCACTCCTTCCGGTTGGCGGCCCGGCAAGGCCACGCTCAGCCCGGCCCCGAGCCTGGTGGGCAAGGTCTGGACCGTCTGGAAGCCTGAGCAGGCGTTCGAGTAGACCGGAACTCGCGGAGGGTCCCGGGGTATCCCGGGGCCCTCCAAACTCATCGATCTCCGTCGAGCGACCCGCGGACCAGGTGGTATGCGGCCTTGTCGAAGAAGACGGCGAAGCGGCTCTGCAGCTCCATCATGCGGTAGGCGTCCACAGGGCGTTCCCACACTCCCCAACTGCGGGCATATGTCCACACGTGCTTCTTCAGGAGCATGAGGGCCGACAGCGTCTCGTACGGCTCGATGTCCTGCGAGCGGCGGCGTGCTCCGATCTCCTTGTAGAACGCCCTGATCTCGTCGTCGGTGCTCTCACCTTCGAGCCAGAGGCCCAGCAGCTGCAGGCCGGTGGTGCACTCGTCGAGGAGGGGCTCCGGGTCGAGGGTCATATACCGCACGGTGGTGTGGCTGGAGCGCACATCGGCCAGCCACATCCTGGCTATGTACTGGGCGTGTTCACCCACGAAACCGACGAGGGTGTCGGAGAGCATCCTGGCTCCCGTGCCGTCTTCCAGGCGGTGGAAGGAGTCGTGGATGGCCCACTCGTCTTCGTGGAGTTCGGCGCACAGCCTGATGGCTTTCTCGTTGGAGGGAAAGGCCAGCGGGGGGAGCCGGTCAAGGGCGAAGTAGCCCACGTCTTCGGCGTCGTCGCCGGCCATTTCCACGCCCGAGGTCTTCTCCACCTCGAAGGTCACCACCAGAAGGTCGCCGTAGAATTCGCTCCCCCATGAGTCGGCGTCGATCAGCTGCCTGATACGGCCCGTTATGCCGGCCTCTTCATGTAGTTCGCGCAGAGCCGCCTCGGCGATGGTCTCACCCATCTCAGCGAACCCGATGGGCAGGCACCACATGCCCTTGTTGGGCACGATGCCGCGTTTCACCAGGAGCACCCGGCGTTCGTCGTCGAGGACCAGAGCGGCCGCCGCCGGGAGTGGGTTCTGGTAGAAGACCTCGCCGCAGACCGAACAGACTTCGCGTTCGCGGTCTCCGACCAGTTGCATCTCGATGGCGCCGCCGCACTTTGAGCAGAAGTGCGCGTTCAGTTGACGGGTTCCTCCGTGACTTGCAGGTGCACATGCGCGCCGGCCTCGTGGGTGTAGGCCGAGAGGCAGGCTCCCAGTTCTTCAGGGCACTCGCGGACCTTGCCCAGCCGGCTCTTGCCCGCGGTCACGATATCGCCGATGGACACTACGGGATCGCTGATGAAGATCATGTTGACGGTGAGGCCGCTACTCTTCTCCGGGCGGATGCCGATTTCCACGTCGGTGTACTTGCCGTAGAGCAAGTACTCCTTCACGGTGGTGACCACCCCCGTGATGGGCGCGTACACGGCCGACCCGACCGGCGCTCCCACCATGACCGAGGTGGTGCCATTATCGCCATCGAGCGAGTAATAGCGCACCGAGGGCTCCGAAGAGAAGATGCCGCGGAAGAAGCGCACCACCGCATTGGCGTTCGCCTGTTCGCCGATGGGGGTGAGCGTCATCGCGCGGTCATCGCTTACCGCCTGGTACGCGATGATGGTGGCATCGCCGGCCGCCACGGGCAGCAATAGGTTGCGGTCGCCCATGCGCGCGAAGGCGGGCCGTTCTTGACCGGTGGCGGCGACCGGCGCTGAGGGTGACCGCCCCAAGAGAGCCTCGGCGGTCACTTGTTCCGTGCGGCCACTCGCGCTTACGATCATCACGATGCCCGCGATCAGCACGCAGACTCCCAAGAAGCCCAGGATGAACCTCATCCTGCGCCTGCGGTAGATCGCCGCGCGGCGCCGTTTGTGCCTGAGGACCTCGTCCTGGGGCTGCATTCTGCCTGCGTATGCCTCTTCTTGCATCACCTGTACCTTACCACCCCACAGGGTGAATGCCCAGGTTAGCAGCCTATTCTGATAAGCTGTGGAGGGAAAGCGCGTCACCCGCCGGAGGGTGCGGGCGACAAGGAGGGTACAGGTGCGCATCACCATACCGCGATGGGTCCAACTCGTGTTGATCCCTGTGGCCATCCTCCTTGCCCTCTATTTCAGCCGGGCCGCCAGTCACGCCGTCTTCGTCTTTCTCATCTCCGCCATCATCGCGCTGCTGCTCAACCCAGTGGTGCTGGCCATGGGCCGCATCAAGTTTCCGCGTTGGCTGGCGGTGCCTTTCGTATACGCAACCTTCATAGCGGTGATCGTGCTCATCTTCATCTTCCTGGGGCCGCCACTGCTCCGGCAGTTCCAGCGACTCTTCGAGGCCATCCCCGGCTGGCTGGATTCGCTGAACGAGCTCCTCGTCGATCTGGAGGCCTGGCTCCTCACGCACAACATCGAAACCAACCTGCAGATCAACACCGGCGACGTGGTGTCGTGGCTGCAGGGCCACGGCGCGGAGTCCATCGGGGCTCTGGTCAGCGTCGGATGGACGGTCGTGGGCGCGATCGTGAACCTCTTCCTCACGATAGTCGTGAGCTTCTACATGCTCATCGACGGCAAGCGCATCTTCCGCTTCGTCTGCAAGCTGGCGCCGGGCGAGCAACAGGTCAAGGAAGATTACGTGCGAGGTCTGCAGACCGCGTTCAGCAAGTTCGTGCGCGGGCAGGCGCTCCTGGGCACCACCATTGGGCTGGCCTCTGGGCTGGCCATCTGGATCCTGAGCTGGGAAGTGGTGGGGGTGTGGCCGGAGGGCGGCCAATACGCCCTGCTGTTCGGCTTCTGGGCGGGAGTGACGGAGGTCATTCCCTATGTGGGCCCGTTCCTGGGCGCCGTGCCGCCTGTCATCGCGGCTTTCTTCCACTCGCCGTGGGCCGCTCTCATAGTCATCATCGTCTACTTCGTTATCCAGCAGTTGGAGAGCCACATCCTTGCTCCCAACATCGTGGGGAGCTCGGTGGGCGTGCATCCTCTGCTGGTCATCTTCGCTCTCTTGGCCGGCGCCCAGATCGGCGGGATCCTCGGCATGCTGGCCTCTCTGCCGATACTGGCCATGCTCAAGCACACGCTGACCTTCTACGATTTCAGGTTCTCCAAAGCGCCCTGGGCCGGCGACGACGGCATCGCGCTCATCCCGGCCCGCTCGGGTTCGCCCCCACCCCGGCGGGTCAAGCCACCCGGCACGCCGGAGGAATGATGTTTGTGGACCCTCAGCGATACTGTTACAATCGCGAGTTGCCGGGGCATACGTCCCGGAACCCGAACACTAGCAGGTAATGGAAAACATTAGAGAGTTCTTCGGGGCCCAGCTGCGCAGGAGCTTCGTGCCGCTCATTTCGGCGCTCCGCTGGCTTAAGGTGACCCCGAACCAGATCACCATCGCCGGGACCGTTCTCAACATGGCGGCGGCGGCTTTGGTAATAGCAGATCATCTGATCTACGCGGGCATCGTCTTTCTGGTGGCCGGGTGTTTCGACATGCTCGACGGGGCCCTTGCCCGCCTGGCTCAGAAAGTCACGCCCTTCGGAGCGTTCCTCGATTCGACCCTGGACAGGGTGTCGGAGGGCGTCATGTTCGCGGGTATCGCCTATATTCTGGCGGTGCAGGGACGTTCCATAGACGTAGGCCTCGTGATGCTCGCCCTGCTGGGCAGCATCTTGGTGAGCTACACCCGGGCTAGGGCGGAGAGCCTGGATGTGGAGTGCAAGGTAGGGCTCATGAGCCGGCCCGAGCGGATCATCCTCATTGCTATCGGGCTTTTCTTCGACGTGCTGCCCTACGTGATCTACATCATGCTGGCGCTGACCGTGTTCACGGTCGTCCAGCGCGTCGTCCACACCTACCGCCAACTCAACAAGCAAAAGGAACAGGGAGGATTCGTTGAGCGATAAAGTACGGGTCGGC
>JAFGIH010000506.1 GCA_016929985.1 Thermoleophilia bacterium
TCCTCTGCCTCATTCAGACCCACAAAGTGAAACCCATACCGGTGTTGCTCTTCGGTCAACGGTACTGGGAACGCATCATCAATTTCCCCGCGCTCGTGGAGGAGGGCGTGATCAGCGCGGCCGATCTGGACATCTTCTCGTACGTGGAGACGGCAGACCAAGCCTGGGAGGTTCTGGAGCCGGTGCTCATGGAGAACGCCAAGCGCCGCTGACCGCCTGGGCGGGCCCGCCTGCGGGACACCCTCCCACCTTATGCTATGCTTACCGGCAGCAAAATGGATACGCTCGACGATCCCTGCAATCTCCGCTCTCTTCCTTCGCCCGGCGTCCGGGTGAGCAGCCGATGAATACCACCGCCCTGCAAATCATCGGGGTCGTACTTCTCGTCCTGGTCAACGCCTTCTTCGTCCTCGCCGAGTTCGCCATAGTCAAGGTGCGCGATACTCGCATGGCCGAGCTGGCCGCCGCGGGAAGCCGACGTGCCCGGGTGGCGGACCACATCGTGCACCATCTCGACGCCTATCTGTCTGCAACGCAACTTGGAGTCACCGTTGCCAGCATGGGGCTGGGCTGGTTGGGCGCCGAGGCTTTTTCAAACGTCTTTGGCTATACGGGGATGAATCCCGTGGTGGCTGCCGTCATCGCCTTCGTGGTGGTCACCTTTATCACCATCATCTTTGGGGAGCTCGTCCCCAAGTCGGTCGCCATCCGAAAGGCGGAGCGTTCTTCGTTGCTGGTCTCTCTGCCGCTCCGGTGGTTCTATCTGATCACGCGCCCCATCACTTGGCTCATGTACATCTCCGCTGCCGGCGTGCTGCGGATGTTCCACATCGCGCCTGCCTCCGAGCGCGAGTTGGCTCACTCAGAGGAGGAGCTGCGCATGATCCTCGACGCCAGCCAGGAAGTGGGCCACATCGACGAGGTCGAGCAGACCCTCATGCGCCGGGCCCTCACGTTCGGAGACCAGACGGTCAGCGACATCATGGTTCCCCGCACCGAACTGGCCGCACTGCCGACCTCGCTCACGGTCGGCCAGGCCATCGAGGAGATAGCGCACACGAACCACACCCGCTACCCTGCCTACGAGGAAGACGTCGACAACATCGTGGGCTACGTGCACGTCAAGGACCTCTACCGCGCACCGGACAACACCAACCTTCGCCGTCTGCTGCGTCCCGTGGGTTTCATTGCCGAGACCTCCAACATCGAGCTGGCTCTCCAGCGGTTCCAGAGCACCCGGACACCGCTCACCATTGTGGTGGATGAGCACGGCGGCACGGCCGGCATCGTCACCATCCAGGATGTCGTCGAGGAACTCATCGGCGAGGTGCAAGACGAGTTTGACGTGGAGGCACCCGAAGTAGAAGACCGCGACGACGGCAGCTACTCCGTCGACGGGGGGGCTCGAGTCGACTTCCTGGAAGAGGCCATCGGACTCCAAGTCTCGGAGGAAGGCTTTCCGACGTTGGGCGGCCGGGTATTCGAGCAGCTGCAGCGCAGGCCGAAAGTCGGGGACGAGGCTGAGGTGGGCAATTTCCGAGCCGAGGTGTTGGAGGTCGATGGCATGCGCATCTGCCGGGTGCTGCTGACCAGATTGGACGGGCAACCTGGAGAAGAGGGGCCGTTGGAGGTGGCAGACGCCCGAGAGCGCGAAGACACCGAGCAAGAGGATTGATGGAGCCCATCGAGATACCCCTCGATTCCGATGCTTTGAGAGCGAATCTCCCCGGAACGACCGAACCGGTGGTCATCCCCGAACGCTATCTCCCGCTCATCGAAGCGGTCGAGGGATACCAGGGCGTCAGGACCCCGCTGGCCGAGACTCTGGCCGAATACTTTCACACACATCGGAACGTCGACCTCCTGGTCGACGGCTTTCAGACTACTCTTCTTCGCAACTGGACCTACTTCGAGCGCTCTGAATCCCGCGCAGAGGCCTTTTCGCTGCTCTCCGAGTTGGTCCTCGACCTACTTGATACGCCCCTCACCGCGCAACAGGCGTCTCTCCTACTCCGACAACTCCTCACCTGGTGCACCGCCGCGTTGTCAGGTTCTCATTCAAGCGAGTATGACGAACCCCTCGCATCCGTTGCTGAGTGCCTCTCTGGGTTCATCCCACGGCAATCGCTGGCCGCCCTCGAGCGCGATACCCTGCTGCAGGGCCTGCTGCGGGCGGCCACCAAGCGGCCCCCCTTAGAGCCGGTGTTCGCGGAGATCTACCGTTCGCTGCTCCTGCTCGGGTATCACCGCATCGCTGAGCGGCTTCCCATACCCGAGTGGGCGATGTCTGACGAGGCGGAACTCACGCATCCAGAGACCGTCGCGGGGAGCTTCGGGTCGTTGGCCCCGGAGAGCATAGGAGCCCTAATCTCCGAAGCCGAGACCGCCAAAACGGCCACCTTGCTATCGACAGACCTACCGACGTTCTCCGCCATACTTGACGACGCGATCGACCAGATCTATCGGATCGACAACCTCGAAGACCGCTTCGCCGTCTGCCTGTATTTCCTGAAGGACGACACCATGGGATACCGGCAGAACGAAGTCATGGTCGACCTCCTGGCGGTCGTTCGGCAGCTGATGAAGCCGGAGAGGCACATGGACGTGGAGCGCATCCTCAGCCGCCTTACTCGCTTCTTCCGGACTCGTGACAACCAGTTCCTGCTCATGCGCTTTCAGTGCTACGAGGCTATAGGGGTGGCCATAGGAGAGGCGGGCAACGTGGCCGCCGCGGATCATCTCATCGAAGACGTGCTCTCCTGGCTCTTCCAGTACCCGGAGATCCAGGGCGCCACCGA
>JAFGIH010000056.1 GCA_016929985.1 Thermoleophilia bacterium
CTGGAGACTCACGGTGCGCGAGATCCGCCTGTCGGCGGGCGCCGGTATGGTGGTGCCGGTCTGCGGCACCATGATGACCATGCCCGGCCTACCCAAGAAGCCAGCCGCGGAGAACATCGACCTGGTCAACGGCGAGATCGTGGGGTTGTTCTGATGAGCGAACGCACCTATGTGGAAGGGACGATAGAGTCGTACCTCGACAAGCTGGCCAGCGTAGAGCCGGAGCCGGGCGGAGGCAGTGTGTCCGCTCTGGTGGGCGCCCTGGGGGCCGCTCTGGTCACCATGGTCACCAACCTCACACTGGGCAAAGAGAAGTTCGTGGCGGTGCAGGGCGACATGGCTGCCCTGCAGACCGATGCGGAGAAGCTGCGCCGCGAGCTGGAAGAGCTGGTGACCCTCGACGCCCAGGCGTACGCGAAAGTCGCCGCCGCCATGAAGCTCCCCCGCGACGACGAGGCGCAGAAGGCGGAGCGCAACCGCGCGCTGCAGGCTGCTCTGAAGGGCGCGGCAGAGGTGCCGCTGCGGGTGGCGGCGGCCGTGATCGAGGTGGCGAGGCTCTCCTTGCCGGCCGCCGAGAAAGGTAACCCCAACGCGGTCTCCGACGCCGGCGTGGCCGTGCTGTTGGCCGACGCCGCGGCGCAGTCCGCGGCGCTCAACGTGAAGATCAATCTGACCTGGATCGAGGACAAGGAGTACAACCAGGCGGCGTGGACGCGCATCGAGGCCATCCTGTCGGAGGCCGCGCGCCTGCGCGACATCGTGCTGGCTTTGACCTACAGGAAGATCTGACCGGGCCGTTCCAGGTCCAGACGATAGGTGCAACTTTGAGATAGGGAGGGACCCGTGGCAGCCAAGATCATCGATGGCAAAGCGATAGCGGAGCAACTGCGCGCCGAGCTTGCGAGCGAACTGGAAGAGCTGAAGGCGGCCGGCGCTCAGCCGGGTATCGCCACGCTCATGGTGGGCGATGACTTCGGCGCCGGTATGTACCGGGGCGCCGTGGAGAAGTTCTGTGGCGAGATGGGACTCGGCTACCGCAGCGAGGTGCTGGCGGCCGACGCCACCGACGCCAAAGTCGTGGCGGCCGTCAAGAGCCTCAATGCAGACCCGGCCGTGTCGGGCATCCTGCCTCTGCGGCCCTTCCCGGCTCAAGTGCCCGACTCCCTGGTGATCCAGGCCATCGTCCCCGAGAAAGACGTAGACTGCTTCCATCCGTTCAACATGGGCCGTCTGGCTCTGGGTGAGCGCACTTTCCCGCCCGCCACTCCGCGCGCCTGCATGGAACTGCTGGAGCGCTTCCTCACCGCTGAGGGCAAAGACCTGGCCGAGGAGCTCGAAGGCGCGGAAGTGTGCGTCGTGGGTCACTCCAACACGGTGGGCAAGCCGCTGGCCCTGATGCTCCTCAACCGCAACGCCACCACCACGGTCACGCACGTGTACACCTCCAACCGGGGCAATCTGGCGAAGCACACCAAGGGCGCCGAATACTTGGTCGTCGCGGCCGGCGTGCCGCACCTGATAGGGGCCGACCTGGTGAAAGAAGGCGCCGTCGTGCTGGATGTGGGCATCAACCGCGTGGTCGTCTGCCCCAAGTGCGGGGCCCTCAACCGCAGCAAGAAGAGCCCCTGCAAGGTCTGCGGCGCCGACCTTTCAGAGGCGCAGAACAAGACCGTGGGCGACGTCGACTTCGACGCCGTGTCCGAGAAAGCCGCGGCGATCACCCCGGTGCCGGGTGGCGTAGGAGCGGTCACCAACATGATGCTTGCGCGCAACACCCTGCGCGCCGCCCGTCTGCAATTGGAGAACAAGTAACTATCCCCCGGGGCAACGGAGGTGACCGGAGTTGATCATTTCGAAGAAGAAACCCTTCGAGGAGATCGTCGAAGATCTCGAGGGTGACAAGAAGATAGTCATCCTTGGCTGCGGCGAATGCGCCACCGCCACTCGCACCGGCGGCGAGCCGGAAGTAGCCGAGATGAAGGCGGCCCTCGAGGCCATCGGCAAAGAGATCGTCTTCACCGAGGTAGTCCACACGGGCTGCCACGAGCTCGACGTCAAGCGCATCCTGAGGGCGAACAAAGAAGCGGTCGGGCAGGCCGACGCCTTTCTCATCCTCTCCTGCGGGGCGGGCACCCAGGCTGTGCGCGCGGCCACCGACAAGCACGTGGTTCCCGGATGCGACCCGTTGTTCCTGGGCAACATCCAGCGCTCCATGGACTTCATGGAGAAATGCTCCCACTGCGGCGCCTGCGTCATCGACGACTACGGGGCCATCTGCCCCATCACCCGTTGCGCCAAGGGCCTGGTGAACGGCCCCTGCGGCGGCACCAACCACGGCAAGTGTGAGGTCGACCCGGAGATGGATTGCGCCTGGACCCTCATCCACGAGCAACTCAAGAAAGAGGGCCGTGAGGATAAGCGCACCATGCTGCACGGGCCCAAAGACTGGAACGTGATACAACGTCCGGGCGTGGTGGTCGAACGTGGGCCGGAGAAGCAGAAGATGGGGAGCGAGAAGTGATGGGCACCTATCGCGACGCCTGTGAAACCGGCAAGTTCGTCATCTCGGGCGAGATAGGTCCGCCCAAGGGCACCAGTGCCGAGACCATGCTTCATCACATCGACCTGCTCAAGGACAAGGTCGACGGGCTCAACGTCACAGACAACCAGAGCGCCGTCATGCGTATGGGCTCCCTGGCTGTGTCCGGCGAGATCGTTCGCCGGGGCGGCGACCCCATCTTCCAGACCACCTGCCGCGACCGCAACCGCCTGGGCCTGCAGTCCGATCTGCTTTCGGCTTCCTTCCTGGGCATCACCAACGTGCTCTGCCTCACCGGCGACCATCCCGTGGTCGGCGACCACAAGCAGGCCAAGGGCGTGTTCGACTTCGATTCGGTCCACCTCATCCAGTGCTGCAAGAAGATGAACGCCGGAACCGACTGGGAGGGTAACGAGCTCGACGGGGCCACCGACTTCTTTGTCGGCGCCGTGGTCACGCCGGAGGCCGATCCCATCGAGCCGCAGATGTACAAGTTCGCCCGCAAGGTGGAGGCGGGGGCCGACTTCTTCCAGACCCAGGCCGTCTACGACATGGACAACTTCCAGGGCTTCATGGAGAAGGCGCGTGAGATCACCGCGGGCACCAAGGTGAAGATCATGGCCGGTCTCGTGGTGCTTACCGGGCTCGGCATGGCCAAATACATGAACCGGGCCGTCCCGGGCATCTTCGTTCCCGACTCGCTTCTCGAAGAGATGGGGAGCGTGGCCAAGGAGGAGCAGCTCCGCAAAGGCATGGAGATCGCCGCGCGGCACATCCGCTTCCTGCGCGAGAACAAGGTCTGCGACGGCGTGCACATCATGGCCATCGGCAAAGAGGATATCGTTCCCGAGATCATCGCCATGTCCGGCGGCGCGGGCGCGTGAGTGGCGCCGTGAGCGCGTCCATGAGTGATGTGACGGATGGTGCGGCAGAGGCCGCGCCCCTCAGGATCGCCGTTATAGGCAGCGGTCCGGGCGGCTACGTTGCCGCCCTGCGGGCCGCTCGGCACGGCGCGGCCGTCACCCTGGTCGAGAAGGACCTCATCGGCGGTACCTGTCTCAACCGGGGCTGCATACCTACGAAGGCTCTGCTCGCCAGCGCCGACGCTCTGGCCAAGGCCCGGGCCGGCGAAGAGTACGGCTTCCAGACCACCGGTGAGGTGCGGCCCGACTTCCCGCGCATGATGGAGCGCAAGGAACGGGTCGTCACCCAGATCCGCGACAGCGTCGAGGTGCTTCTCAAGAAGGCGAAGGTCAAAGTCGTGAAGGGCTCCGGCAGTCTGGCGCCCGGAGACGGCGCAGCCGACCCTGCAAGCAGGGGGGCCTACAAGGTGCTCGTCGACACGGCCGAGGGGCCGGTGACCGTGGAGGCCGACAGGGTCATCATCGCCACGGGCTCCGAGCCGGCCTATCTGCCCATGTTCGACTTTGATCAACCAGCTATCTTGACCTCCACTTCAGCCTTACAGTTGACGAAGATCCCCGAGTCGCTGTTGATCGTCGGGGCGGGGGTCATCGGCTGCGAGTTCGCCTCTCTCTTCGCTGAGTTGGGCGCCCAGATCACCATGGTCGAGATGATGCCTCAGATGCTTCCCACTGAGGACAAGCGGCTCGCCAAACAGTTCCAGGGTGTCTACCGGAAGCGGGGCATCCAGATCTTGCTGAACACCAAGGTCGAGACCATCACTGAGTACGCGGCCGACCACGTGGTGGCGAAGCTGTCCGACGGCTCCGAGGTGAAGGCCGAGAAGGTGCTGGTGTCGGTGGGCCGCAAACCAAATAGCGCCGGGCTCGGATTGGAGGCGGCTGGGGTCGAAACCGACGGGCGAGGCTACATCACCGTCGATGATTACTTGGAGACCACCGCCCCCGGCGTCTACGCCATCGGAGACGTCAACGGCGGCATCATGCTCGCCCATGTCGCCTCGCACGAGGCCTTCGTGGCTGTGGATAATTGCCTGGCCGCGCGTCCCGAAGACCGGCGGCGGCGCGATCTGCGCTCCACGCCCTCGTGCACCTACTCGCACCCCGAGGTCGCGAGCGTGGGTCTGAGCGAGGACAAGGCCGCCGAGCAGGGCTTTCAACCCGTCACCGGCACCTATCGGTTCCCGGCCCTCGGAAAGGCCATCGCCATGGGTGAAGATGTCGGCTATGTGCAGTTGGTGGCCGACAAAGAGACCGACATAGTTCTCGGCGCGAGTATGATGGGTCCGCACGTCACCGACGTGATCCACGAGATCGCGGTGGCGGTGCAGAACGGACTCACCGTGGCGCAGCTGGGAGAGACCATCCACGCGCACCCCACCATCGCCGAGGCGGTGATGGAAGCGGCCCACGACGTGCACGGCGAGTCGGTGCACATAGCCAAGTAGAGCGACAGTAGAGCGACAAACCACGCACTGAAAGGGAGATCGACACATGCACCCACTAGTCGAAGCCATGGCCAACATGAAAGAACAGGAGGCCCTCCAGATAGTGGATGACCTCCTGGCTGCCGGCGAA
>JAFGIH010000507.1 GCA_016929985.1 Thermoleophilia bacterium
CCTCCTGGGTCGTTTCCAGCCACACTACCCGCCCGGGCCGGGAGAGTCTAGATTTCACCCGCGGGGATTGCCCGACACGCTCCTAGCTGGCGGGACTTCCTGGGGAGTCTGAGAGAGCGGGGACTCTACGGAGTCGAGTTCGTGGTCTCCGCCGTTCGCCTTGTTGGGGGTGGTTCCAGTAGGGTGACGGGGTGGGGCGCTTCGCCTCGCGCCGCTTCGCGGCCTCGCTCGCTTGGTCCGGCCCGTCCGGCGGGCGCCGAAGGGGAGCGTGGCGACCTCCAAGTAGTGAGAGCCCGAACAGATGTGGGCGACAGGTAGTGGCCAGACGGTCCCAGGGGGTTCGCCGCGGAGTTTCGCGCCCGCCGCGCGGGCTAGGGGCAAAGCGAAGCGAGCCCCTGAGCCTCGCGCGGTGCGGGCAAGAGTCGGAGCGGCGGGGCCCCCGGGACCGTCTGCCCTCACTTGTAGCCGAACATTTGTTCGGCTATCATGTCGACATGGACGAAGAGCAGATCATCGTGCGGCCCCGGGCCGCTCATCGGGTCATCGCTCACCTCGATTTTGACGCGTTCTTTGCCGCGGTCGAGGAGAATCGGGATCCGTCGCTGCGGGGCAAGCCGGTCATCGTCGGGGGCGGGGAGCGGGGGGTGGTGTCCACCGCCAACTACGTGGCCCGGCGGTACGGCGTACATTCGGCCATGCCGCTCCGCACTGCAAGGCGTCTCTGCCCCCATGGGGTGTATCTCACCGGGCATCATAAGCTCTACTACGAGTATTCCCGCCGTCTGATGGACATGCTCGACCACTACTCGCCCCTGGTGGAGCAGATGGGCCTCGATGAGGCCTACGTCGATCTCACCGGCACCGAGGCTCTGTTCGGGCCTCCGGTCAGAACGGCCCGGCTCATCCAACAGAGAGTGGCTGACGAGCTTCAGTTGAGCATCTCCGTGGGATTGGCCACGAACAAGTTGGTGGCCAAGGTGGCCTCCGACTATCGCAAGCCGGGGGGGTTCACGGTGGTCCCGCCCGGGCGGGAGGCGGAGTTCCTGGCGCCTCTGCCTGTGGAACGGTTGCCGGGGGTGGGGCCGGCTCTCCTCGAGCAACTGCGCGACCGGGGCGTGAGCACTGTGGGCGATCTGGCCCGGGTGCCGCCGCACCTTCTCCGGCTCTCTTTTGGAGCGTGCGGCGAGCTGCTCGCCCACAGTGCGAGGGGGGAAGATCTGCGCCGGGTGGCTCCTTGCGAAGAGGTGAAGTCGATCTCACGCGAGCACACCTTCGAGGAGGATGTCTCCGATGTGGGCGTGCTCGAATCTACCTTGGTGGCGCTCACCGAGGATGTCTGCCGCCGACTGCGCCGCAAGCGGTTGGAAGCGCGCACGGTGACGGTGAAGATCCGCTACTCCGACTTCGTCACGCATACGTGCTCTCATACTCTGCACCGGCCTCTCGACGTGGACGAGGCTTTCTTCGACGAGGTGCTGGCCCTCTTCCGGCAGGGACGCCGTCGCCGCTACCACCTGCGGCTGGTGGGGGTGGCGCTCAGCAACCTGGTGCCGCGCGCCTGGCAGGACGACCTCTTCGACCAGGAGTTGCCGTTGCTAAGGGAATTGGACCTCAAGCTGGACGTGATCCGGGAGAAATATGGCAAAGACGCCGTGCGCCGAGGGGCGGCACTGCCCAGCCTGTGACGCCGCTCGGCCCGCGGCATAGACGGCGCCGCGTGTGGGCGGCGGCGCCGGGGCTCAGTCGGACCGTGCGAAGATGCGAACTTCCGACAGGGCGGTGTCGTCCCACTCCCCGCCGGCGTATACAGAGACGATGCTGAGTCGTACCCAGTCGACCGGCTGGATGGTGGGGGTTATGGTCTGGAAATCCATCACGTCGAGTAGATCGACGAGTTGGGTGGTGCCGTTGGAGTACTCCACTTTGAGCGACTGCACCCGAGGGTTCCCCTCGAACCGCTCGGCGTCCTTCTGATAGCCGTTCGCGATCTCGATGCGCGAGAGTCTCGTGCTCTGCGAGAAATCGAACTGGATCCACTCGCCGATGCCAGGGCCGTCCGCGCCCTCGTTCCAAGCGCTCGCCAGATCACCGTCGAGCAGGTTGGTGACCCGGTAGCTGTTGGTCGAGGTGGCCTCCAGGGTGGACGAGGCCAGGGCGGAGGTGGGCCGGATGGCGGTGGCGGCCAGAGTGGAGGATGTGGTCCCCCCACCTGAGGCGGTCCCACCGGAGCCCGCCGTGGAGGCGGTGAAGACAGTGGCAGTGGTGCCTGGCTTTCCCGCGTACGGATCGACCTCCTCGGTGGTCTCCAGCGCTCTTTGGACCACCACGTAGAGCACGAAGACGGTGATGGCGAGCACGAGGAGCATGGCAAGCCCCATGGCTGCCCCTTCAGCGGTGAATCGCCGCCGGGCCCGCCGGACTCCACCGCGGGCCGGTCCGTACAGGGAGGCGCCGCAGCGGCTGCAGAAGAGGGCCCTGGGCTCGTTCAGAGCCCGGCATTCACTACATCTGACGAAATCGGTGGCGCTCATCTTTCACACCGGTTCCCGTATCGGGGGCATTCCACGCGCGCGGTCAGCATGGGAGCCATTATCGCAGCACGACCGGGTCGGGTCCGGCCCCTCTGGTAGAATCGGGAGGTCTGTTCAGCAAGCGTACGCGGAGACGATCGAATGGCCGACACCGATAGCCTCAAAGAAACCAAGGACTTCTGCCTCGACGTGCCGTTTCGGCACGAGGCCTTCTTCGTCAAAGGGTCCACCTCGCTCGACTGGGGTATGCAGAACCGCCTGGCCCGGATCTTCAACCCGGCCTCCGGCCGGACGGTCATGCTGGCCATAGACCACGGCTACTTCCAAGGTCCTACATCGGGCCTCGAGCGCGTGGACGTGAACATCCTCCCGCTTGCGCCCTATGCCGATGCGCTGATGCTCACCCGTGGCATTCTACGTACGACGGTGCCCTCCTCCTACGGGAAGGGTGTCGTGCTCCGCGCCAGCGGCGGCCCGAGCATCCTGAAAGAGCTCTCCAACGAGCAGCTCGCACTCGATATCGAGGACGCTTTGCGTCTGAACGCGGCTGCCGTGGCCGTGCAGGTGTTCATCGGGGGCGAGTACGAGACGCAGTCCATCCATAACCTCACGCGGCTGGTCGACATGGGCAACCGGTACGGCATGCCGGTTCTCGGCGTCACGGCTGTGGGCAAGGCTATGACTCGCGACGCCCGCTACTTCCGGCTGGCCTGCCGCATCGCGGCGGAGTTGGGCGCGCATTTCGTCAAGACCTACTACGTCGAAGAAGATTTCGAGACCGTCACGGCTTCGTGCCCGGTGCCCATCGTCATGGCGGGTGGCAAGAAGCTGCCCGAGCTCGACGCGCTCTCCATGGCCTACAAGGCCGTCGGTGAAGGTGCGGCGGGCGTCGATATGGGGCGCAACATCTTCCAGTCTGATGCTCCCGAGGCGATGATCCAGGCCGTGAAGAAGGTCGTGCACGAGAACATGAAGCCCGCAGAAGCCCATGAGTTGTTCTTGACCCTGAGGCACGAGAACAAGAAGTAGGAAGACTATGGACGGCTCTCAGGGAGGCAGCGTAGCGGACGGCGGCGGCTCCACGCTGGCGCGGCTGCGGTCGCTGTGTCCCACCGTGAGCGTGGGGATACTCCCGGCTGACCTCATGAGCCTGGGTTCCGAGCTCGCCCTGCTCGAACGGGCGGGCGTGGGGATCGTTCACATCGACGTGATGGACGGGTGCTTCTGCCCGTGGATGACGGTGGGGGCTCCCTACGTCAAGGGACTGCGGACGCCGCTGCTGAAAGACGTGCACCTGATGGTCCACGAACCGCTGGACAAGCTCCCCGCGTTCGTAGCCGCCGGCGCCGACATCATCACCGTGCACGTGGAGGCCGCGGTGCACATTCACCGGGTGTTGCAGCGTCTGGGCGGCATGGAGCACAGCGCCGGACCAGGTCGGGGCATCGTGCGCGGGCTGGCTCTGAACCCCGGCACTCCTTTGGAGTGGCTGACGTCCCCCTTGCTGCAAGAGGCGGAGATGATCTCGCTCCTGGCGGTCGACCCCGGTTGGAGCGGGCAGAGGTTCGCTCCCCACACATTGGAGCGTGTGGTGAGGGTCAAGCAGATCATCGCCGAGTCGGGGAAAGATATTCTGGTGGGAGTGGATGGCGGCATCACCCGGGACAACATCGCCGAGGTGGCGGCAGCTGGACCAGATCTGATCTCTGCCGGGAGCGCCGTTTTCGACGGTAAGGGCGACGCCGAGGCGAAGGCGCGTTTCGTGCTGGAGGCGGTCCGCGCGCATCACGGGGGGTCGTAGATGCGGTCGAGGTGGTCGGAAGAAGAGGCGCTGGGCTTTGTGGCCCGGTACGGCGCGCAGTGGGGTGAGCCGCTGGCTCTGCGCACCTATTCCAGCCGTCTGCTGGGAGCCGACCCCGAGCTGGTGCTGCACGGCGGCGGCAACACGTCGGTGAAGACCGAAGGCACGAATCTCTTCGGCGACAGGGTCTCCGCGCTCTACGTGAAAGCCTCGGGCGCCGACATGGCGACCATCGAGCCGGCCGGCCATCCGGGTCTGGACCTCGACTATCTGCGCCGGCTCCGGGTGCTTCGCGAGC
>JAFGIH010000508.1 GCA_016929985.1 Thermoleophilia bacterium
GGGTGGATATCCACGGTGAGCACCAAGGGCGTGGCCAATCTCGCTCCCTACAGTCAGTTTCAGAACCTGAACTTCGACCCGCCCTATGTGATGTTCGCGGCCAACCAGAAGGGCGATGGCAGCCGCAAAGACACGGTGGTGAACGCCGAGGAGACCGGTCAGTTCGTCTACAACATGGCTACCTATGATCTGCGCGAGGCGGTGAACCTCTCTGCCCAAGAAGTGCCGGGCGACGTCGATGAGTTCGAGCTGGCCCAGGTGACTAAGGCGAAGTCCATACGAGTCGACGCTCCCCGAGTGGCTAAGTCGCCTGTCAACCTCGAGTGCGTCTGGCACCAGACCATCCGTCTACCGGGGAACAGCCTGGTCGGATCGGTGGACATGGTCGTCGGGCGCGTAGTCACCATCCACATCAAGGACGAGGCGCTGGATGCGGACGGTTGCATCGACATCGTCAAGATCAGGCCACTGGCCAGGGTGGGCTACTTCGGATACACGACGGTAGACTCGGTGTTCGAGATGGTCATCCCGGGCAAGAGCGACGACCTGCTCAGGGGTCTGGAAGGAGCTCGGTAGGTGGCGAAGGAGCTGAACGAATGACGATCGTCATCGTGGGGATGCTGGATGAGAGAGAGGAGGCTCTCTCACTCATCGGCGACCGCATCAGAGAGAGGGGTCTCGAGCCCTGTCTCATAGACATCAGCGTCGGCTCGGGAGCCATCGTACCGACACTGACTCCCGACGTGACGGTCGGGGAACTGGCCGACCTGGCCGAGAGGAGCACAGGTCTCGCGGTCGCGCGCGGGGACGCGGCGACCGCCGTCGTCACCGAGGGTCTGAGGGCCAAGGTCCGCGACATGCAGGCGTGCGGCGAGGTCCAAGGCATCATAGCCATCACGGGCATGACGGGCGCGCTCATTGCCCTGCCGGCCATGATGGAACTGCCCTTCGGCATACCCAAGATCCTCATCTCGGGCGCTACCACCCAGCCGGCCCACGCGGCCACGTTCGGCGAGTACTTCTCCCGCAGCGATATCACCGTGATGCACTCCGTGGTCGACACCGTGGGGATGAACCCTCTGGTCCGCACCCTGGCCCTGAACGGAGCCGATGCCGTCTCCGGGATGGTGGAGGGACGCCTGTCCGCACCACCGGAGAAAGAGAGGCCGTCTGTCGCGGTCACCGAGTTCGGATACGTCGACAAGGGCGCCTACCACATCCGGGAGATCCTGCAGAAGGACTTCGAGATCGTCTCCATCCACGCCATGGGCATGGGCGACAGGGCTGCTCTGGATCTCACGCCCCAGGGCGTCTTCACGGCGTTCGTGGATCTCATGCCCGGCTCGTTCAGCGAACACGTTCTGGGAGGCAACAGGGACGCCGGACCGGACCGGCTGGACGTGGCGGCAGATCTGAACATCCCCTACATCTTCTGCCCGGGTGGTTTCGACATGATCAGCTGCGGCCCGCCCGAGCGGAACGATACAGACGATCCGCTGTGGACCTCGCGACGCATCGCGGAGAGGAAGCTCCTCGTAGCGCCGCCCCGGGTCCAGGCGAGAACCAACCCCGAGGAGATGCAGGAGACCGCCCGGGCGGTCGCGGACCGGCTGAACAGGTACCGCAACAAGGCGCGGGTGAAGGCGGTCATCCCACTCAGAGGCCTGTCTTCGCTGAGCGTGGAAGGCGGTCCACTTAACGATCCCGCCGCCGACGCGGCCTTCGCCTCCACCCTCAAGTCTCACCTTGACCCTGAGATTGAGGTCATCGAGGTGGACGCCGATATCAACGACCCGGTCTTCGCGCAGGCCGTAGCCGACGCGCTAGCAGGAGCCCTCACGAAGGTCGGGGTCTACGAGGAGGCCGAGGCCTAGTGGACACGATACAGTTCGTCGACCAGACCATCCGCGACGCCCAGCAGAGCCTCTGGGGCAACACGATGCGCACCGAGCACATCCTCCCCATCGCGGAGACGATGGACGCGGTCGGATATCGGGCCATCGCGACCGTGGGCTCCCAGGCGTTCACCGTCGCGGTTCGGAACCTCGGCGAGGACCCCTGGCAGAGGATCCGGCTGCTCTCCGGGCTCCTGCAGGTCACCCCCCTGCGCGGGTCGTACCAGACCGCCAGTCTCTCCTCCTTCGACCTGAGCACACCGCGAGACATCATCTCGCTCTGGATCAAGCGGTCGGTGGCCAACGGCATCAGGAGTTTCTGGATCTGCGATTACCAGGAGAACATGGAGCGGTTCCGCTACTTCGCCCAGATCGCCAAGGCCGAAGGGGCTGAGATCGTGACCTCGCTCATGTACACGAGCAGTCCCCTCCACACCGACGAGCACTGGGTGGCCAAGACCCGCCTCATCGCCGACTCGCAGGATTGCATCGACCGCATCATGATCTCCGACGAGTCGGGCATCATCACACCCGAGCACACCCGGGAACTGGTGTCGATAGTGCAGCGCAACTGTGAGGGCATCCCCCTGGAGTTCCATGGTCACTGCAACTCGGGGCTGGCCCCGCTCTGCTACCTCGCAGCCATCCAGGCCGGAGTCACCACCGTCCACACGGCAGTCGCGCCCCTCGCCAACGGCACGTCGTTGCCGGCCACAGAGACCGTGCTCAAGAACATGCGCCGCCTGGGTTACGAGTCCGACCTGGATGAGGACGCCCTCGCCAAGGTCTCGGCCCATTTCGGGCAGATCGCGGAAAAAGAGGGACTGCCCACCGGCCGACCGATGGAGTACGACCTCTTTCACTTCGAGCACCAGGTGCCGGGCGGGATGGTCACCAACTTCACCAGGCAGCTCCGCGAGATAAAGATGGAGCATCGTCTGGACGAGATCCTCGAAGAGGCCATGCGCGTGCGCCGCGAGTACGGATACCCGGTGATGGCCACTCCTTACTCGCAGATTGTGGGGGTGCAGGCCTTCGAGAACGTGGTCTCGGGGGAGCGCTACAAACACGTCACCGACGAGTCGATCAAGTACCTTTTGGGTTACTACGGCGAACCTGCCTACCCGCTCGACGCGGACCTGATGGACCGGGTGATGAGCCTGCCGCGGACGAAGGAGCTCCTCGACTGGCAGCCCGAGGGGTACCTGAAGTCGGTGGAGGAACTGCGGCAGGAGCTGGGACCCGACCTCTCCGACGACGACCTGCTGCTCAAGGTCCTCATACCGGGGAGGCCTGCGACGCCGAAGAGCGGCCCGGCCGCTGCCGCTGGCGCCGCGGGCGCGGACGGCGGCGGAGCCTCGCCCGGCGCCGCGGCGGCCGCTGAGGCCGCCCCGCCCACCGGGGCCGCACCGGACCTCGCCGCCGCCGCCCGATACTTCACTGTGGAAGTAGATGGCGAGGTCTTCAACGTCAAGGTGTCCCCCACAGTCGGTGACGGCGACTGTGGCGCCGTCATGGTCGGCGGAGGCGCCGACGAAGCCGCGCCGCCCCGCGCCGCCCGCGAAGCCCCTGAGGGCGCCATCCTGACCGGAGCGCCGGGGCTCGTGCTGTCCATCTTGGTCCAGGTAGGCGACTCAGTGGCTGAGGGCGACGAGGTCGCCCTGATGGAGATCATGAAGATGCGCCGGTACATCGTGTCTTCGCGGCAGGGAGTGGTGAAGGAGGTCTGGGCGCAGGAGGGCCAGATGCTCGAAGCCGACGACGTCCTCCTGGTGGTCGGCTGAGATTGTGGACTGACAGGGCGGGCTGAGATGATCCACAAGATCCTCATCGCTAATCGCGGAGAGATAGCCGTCCGGGTGATACGGGCCTGCCGCGAGTCGGGTGTTCAGTCCGTCGCGGTCTTCTCCGAGGCCGACCGGGAGGCGCTCTACACCAAGCTGGCCGACGAAGCCGTGCTCATCGGCCCGGCGCCGGCCTCGCAGAGTTACCTCGACATCGAGAAGATCATCAGCACGGCCGAGCAGTGTGGCGCCAACGCCATCCACCCGGGATACGGGTTCCTGGCCGAGAACCCGAGCTTCGCGGCCGCCTGCGAGAGCAGGGGGATCAAGTTCATCGGGCCGTCGAGCAGGGTACTGGCGCTCATGGGCGACAAGGCCGCCGCCCGTCGGGAGATGATCGCCGCGGGCGTGCCGGTGGTGCCCGGCAGCAGCGAGTGCGTCTCCGACCCCGAGAACGCGAGGCCGGTCGCCCGCGAGATCGGTTACCCGGTGATCATCAAACCGTCCGGGGGTGGGGGCGGCATCGGGATGACCATCGCCGCCGGGGAGGACGAGCTGTCCAGGGCGCTCGAGTCGGCGCAGGCCGTGGCCCGCAACGCCTTCGGCATCGGGGACGTATACC
>JAFGIH010000509.1 GCA_016929985.1 Thermoleophilia bacterium
CGGTAGGCTTCGGCCCACCAGCCGTCGAGCACCGAGAGGTTGAGTCCCCCGTTGGGCACCACCTTCATGCCGCTGGTGCCGCTGGCTTCATACGGACGGCGGGGCGTGTTGAGCCACACGTCGGCGCCCTGCACCAACATGGCGGTCTTGCTGAGGTCGTAGTCTTCGAGAAAGACCACGTAGTCGCCCAGACCCTCGCGGTTCACCGTCTCGAGCATGCTGCGGATGAAGTCCTTGCCCGCCCCGTCGCGCGGGTGGGCTTTGCCTGCCACGATGAGCTGCACCGGCCGGGCCTCGTCCATGAGGATGCACTTGAGCCGGTTGATGTCGCGGAACAAGAGCGTCGCCCTCTTGTAGGTGGCGAAGCGACGCGCGAAGCCTATGGTGAGGGCGTCTGACCGCAGAGGCGGATGGGCGCGCAGGCCCAGAGGGCTCCCCGACCGTCTGCCCCGCGCCCGCGCAAAGGCCTGTTCGCGGGCGTAGGCCACCAGGCGCTGCCGCAGCCGGGAGTGCGCGTGCCAGAGCTCCAAGTCGGGGATGCGCTCCACTCGCTGCCAGGCCTCCGCCGCCGAGGTGTCTTCGCGCCAGCGCGGCCCCAGATAGTGGTCGTAGAGCTGCTCCATCTCCGAGGCCACCCAGGTCTTGGTATGCACCCCGTTGGTGACCGACTCTATGGGTATCTCCTGGCGTGGGAAGTCCATCCAGCCGGGTTCCATCATGGTGGCGGTGGTACGGCGGTGCAGGCGGCTCACTGCGTTGCGGCGCGGCGACTGGCGCAGCGCGAGCACA
Organism: Thermoleophilia bacterium; assembly: GCA_016929985.1. The sequence goes on from JAFGIH010000509.1 coordinate 790, forward strand.
GCCACGTTGAACTCCTCGTCGTGCGAATCGCGGTTGACCCGGCCCATGCGCATGAACGTCTCGGTGTCGAGTCCCAGCTTCTTCAGGTAGTCGCCGAGGTAGGCGTTGATGAGCTGCTCGGGAAAGAGATCGAACCCCGCCGACACCGGCGTGTGGGTGGTGAACAGCGTGCCGGCCCCGGTGACCTGCCGGGCCTCCAAGAACCGGAGCCCGCCCTCGTCCATGATCTGGCGCATGCGCTCGAGGCTGCTGAACACGGAATGCCCCTCGTTGAGGTGGCACACCTGCGGGTTGACGTCCAAGGCCTTCAGAGCCCGTATGCCGCCGATGCCCAGCAGCAGCTCCTGGGCCAAACGGTCCTCGGGACCTCCCCCGTACAATTCGCTGGTGATACGTTGGCCGGCCGAATCGTTCTCGGGAAGCGTGCTGTCGAGCAGGTAGAGGCTGATACGCCCCACCTGCACGCGCCAGACGCGCGCCCACACGGTCCGCTCGCCGATATCCACCGAGATCTTGAGGGGCTCCGCCCTGGAAGGCGCGGCCTCGCGGGACGCATCGGCGGCCATGGCGTCCCTCTCGCGCGCCGAGCGCCAGGTGTCGCCCACCATCACCGGACGGATGGGCAGACTGCTAAAGTCGTGCACCCGGTATTCCTCGTACTGCCAGCCCTCGTCGTCGAGGCGCTGGGTGAAATATCCCTTGTTGTAGAGCAGGCCCACGGCGACCAGGGGCACGTCGAGTCCACTGGCGGCCTTGAGGTGATCGCCGGCCAGCACGCCCAGGCCACCCGAGTAGATAGGCAGGCAGCCGGTCAGTCCGAACTCCATGCAGAAATACGCCACGCGAAGGTCGGTATGGTCGGGGTAGTTCACCGGGAACCAGCCCGGCTCGGTGAGGTAAAGGCGCAGATCGCTCAGCGCTTCGTCTACGTGCGTGAGAAAGGCCGACTCGCCCGAGGCATGCTCCAGTCGCTCCCGGGATATCCGGCGCAGCAGCAAGACGGGGTTGCCGCCGCACTTCTCCAGCATCTCGGGGTCGAGGTGCTGGAAGACCTTGAAGGCTCGGGGATCCCACGTCCAACGGAGGTTGAAAGCCAGCTCTTCGAGCCCTTTGAGCCGTGGGGGTATCTCCGGATGGACGCTGAACTGATGGATCTTGCGCACTCTTGCCCTACCCGTGGTCGCCCTGCACTACCGGCCATCACGATCCATGACGGCAAGGTACCCATTATCCCATACGACGATACGCGGGCCGGGAGCCGGAACCGGCGCCGCCGTACGGGCACGGCGCCGTCGTGACCCCCTATGAACCCGAAACCCCGCTCAAGGCGGGGCTTCGGTTCGGTGGACCGGGGGTGTCGGTGAAAGGTTAGAAGGGGGCGAACGTCCAGCCCCTACCGGCCAGGCGTTGGGCCCTTCTCAGTCCCAGATGCGTGAGGGCGACGTGGCCGAAGCTCGCCCATTCCACTATGCCTCGGTCGGCCCAGAAATCGCAGGCTCGCTCGGCTTCTTCGTCGGAGCGACCCAGCTCCAACCGGACGTCGAAGTGAGAGACGGCGTTCTTCGCCTTCTTCTCGGCCAATTCGTACAGAGCACGTAAGTAGTCGCGCTCCAAGCCGGTCGCCGGTTGCGGTACTTGCATTGCAGTTCTCCTCTCCGTCACACAGCTTGGTCTTCATCATGCCGCACACTTCCTGAACACGTCCTGAACACGTGTCTCACGCCCCTCTTGACGTGCCGGATTTTTGATAGAGTCTTATATATCTAGAGAACTTGCGGCACTGCCGTTCGTAGAACGATGGATGGCCGCGCGCACATCTCTCAAGGAGGAAGCGAAGTGGCACAGAAGCTCTACGGCAACCTCATCAAGCCGACCCTCGTCAGGCCGGGACCGGCCGGACTGTATCCGAAGCCGCTCATCTGGATGGAAGCCAAGGACATGGAGGGCTTCAACGCCCATTTCGTCTATGGCTTCATCACCGAGCCGGGCACCCTCCATCCCATGGAGGGCATGGTTGTCCATCCCTATGACGAGGTGCTGGTGTTCGCCGGTTACCAGGATGGCAACGTCCGGCGCATCGACGCCGAGATCTCCATCGTGCTCGGCGAGGAGCGCGAGGTACACACGTTCCACAGGCCCACCTACGTCATCATCCCCAGGGGGCTGCCCCACGGACCGGTGACCACGCACTGGGTGGACCGTCCGCTTGCGCACTACATCATCGGCCTGTCGCCCGAATACAAGGCCGAGACCCTGCCCGCGGGCACTCCCACCGAAGGCCACAAGTACGACCACCTGGTCAAGGACCTCAAGTGCGAGCTCCCGCAGGCCATGACCATGACGGGCGAGGACGAGGGGCCGACCTACGCGAAGATCATGGACGAGCACGGCATCCTCCACCCGGCCGAGTTCGGTGTGGGTCCCGGCAACGGTGACGACATCGTCTGGCTCTTCGGGGAGAACCTGGAGGGCTTCGACGTCAACTTCACCTGGGGCTACTACACGAAGACCGGCAAGTGGCACCGCGGCGGCGAGGTGCACACGCATCCCGAAGCCGAGATCCTCTGCTATCTGGGCCTCGATCCGGACGACCTCAACTACATGGGCGCCGAGCTCGAGCTGGGCATGGGCAAGGAGCGCGAGCGGCACATCTTCAATACGCCGACTATCGCCATCTGCCCGGAGGGCTTCCCGCACCTGCCGCTCATCACGCGGTGGGTTGACAAACCCTACGCCTTCATCGTCATGTGCCTCAGCGGTGAGCACGACTCGCCGTGGGTAGAGGTCGCGGAGGACTAGTAGACCGTACGATCCAGGGGCGCTGGACCGGAGGACGTGGGACGTCGTAGCTGGGGACGTCCCACGTCCTCTCTCTATCTAGAACAGGACGGGAACCATGAGATACCGCAAGTTCGGCCGTTTGGACTGGGAGTCTTCCATCCTGGGGATGGGCGTGATGCGCCTGCCCGGCTGGGTGGAGAGCGGCCGCCAGGCCATCGACCAGCCGCAGGCGACACAGATGATCAGGCATGCCATCGACCAGGGAGTCAACTACCTCGACCTGGGCTTCCCCTGGAATATGCAGGCGCACGAACCGGTGCTGCGCACGGTGCGCGAAGCGCTCGACGGTGGCAATCGTGACAAGGTCAAACTGGCCCTCACGGTCCCGGCCTTTCTGATCTCGTCCCCGGAGGACTTCGACGCCTGCCTCGACCGGCAGCTCGAGTGGTTGGGTTCCGACAGAGTGGACTTCTGCCTCCTCGGCCGGCTGACCCGGGAGAACTGGCCCCCGCTGCAGGAGCTCGGCATCGCCGACCGGCTCGAGCGGGCCCAGCAGGACGGCCGCATCGGCGCGGCGGGCTTCTCGTTCTACGACCAGTACCAGCCGCTCAAGACCATCGTGCAGGCCTACGACGAGTGGGCCCTGTGCAGCGTCCAATACAGCTACATGGACGTGAAGCATAACCCCGGCACCAACGGCCTCCGCTGGGCGGCCGACCAAGGCTTGGCTGTGGTGGTGACGGAGCCGCTGAAGGGCGGCAGGCTCGTCAAGGAACCTCCCGAGGAGGTGCGGCAGATCTGGGCCCAGTCTGCCAAGGAGCGCTCACTGGCAGAATGGGGCCTACGCTTCGTCTGGAACGAACCGTCCGTGTCGGTGGCGGTGAGCGACATGAGCGGCATGGAGCAGCTCACCGAGAACCTGGCGGTCGCCGACACAGCGGAGGCGGGCGGCCTCTCCATCTCCGACGAAGTGACTATCAGCAAGGCGGCTGACGCCTACCGCACGCGCCAGCGCGTCCCCTGCCCGTCGTGCCGGCCGTGCATGCCCTGTCCCGAAGGCATCGACGTGCCGCGTTTCTTCGAGATCTACAACGACGCGCTCATGTACGACGACAGCGATACCGCGCGCACGCTCTGCGCCCGGGAGCAGATCCACCCCGCCGACTGCACCGAGTGCGGAATCTGCGAACGCCGCTGCACCAAACGGCTGCACATGATCGAGTGGCTCAAAGAGGGACGGGAGTATCTGGGGGTCTAGGCCGCGCTGGACGCGAAGGGGCCTTCCGTGAGTCCCTCTGTGTCGCCCTCCACTTCCAAGACCCGTTCCGCCAGACCCGCCAGAAACACCCTTGCCAGGCGCGGATCGAGCTGACTGCCGGCCACCCGCCGGATCTCCTCGTTCGCCTCCGACGGCAAGAGAGCCTTCGCGTACACCCGGTTCGCCGTCATGGCGGAGTATGCATCGGCAACCGCGAGGATACGGCCCAGCAGCGGGATGTTCTCGCCGGAGAGGCCCCGCGGATAGCCGGTACCGTCCCAGCGCTCGTGATGAGCGCCGACGGCCGCCACCACGTCGGGTAGATCAGGGATCTCCTTGATCATCATCTCGCCCAACGTGACATGCTGCTTGACGGCCTCTAGTTCCTGCTCGTCGAGCTGCTCCGGCTTCTGGAGGATGTGGTCGGGTATGCCGATCTTGCCGACGTCGTGCAGCACGCCGGCGATCCGCAGCGGGCGGGTGCTCTCCGTGGAGAGGCCGAGCCAACGGGCCAACTCCATGGCGTAGTGGGTGACATCATCGGAGTGCCGCCTCGTGTAATGGTCCTTGGTGTCCACTGCGGCCACCAATCCCTCGAGCACCGTGAAGACCCCGGCCGACATCTCATCGCCGTGTGCACCCGCATCGGGGGTCACACAATCGCCGCCCCTGTGTTTCGACCGATAGACGTTGGCATCGGCGACCGCCAACAGATCGCCCACCCTTCGTCCGTCGTTGGGATAGGTGGCCACCCCGCAGCTCATGAGAACGGGCACGTTGGACTCGTTCTCAGTTTGGAAGCCGGTTCGACGGAGCGTCTCCTGGATGTGTTTCACACACTCCACGGCGTTCTCGGGGGAAGTGTCGGGCAAGATGGCCATGAACTCGTCGCCGCCCTGACGCCCGATGATGTCCGAACGCCGGAGCACTCTTTTCAGTGTTGCGGCAGTCTGGCGCAGCGCCTGGTCGCCGACCGCATGCCCGTAGGTGTCGTTGAATGTCTTGAAACCATCCATGTCCATCATGACCACAGAGAATGTCGCCCCGGTCCGCCGGCTCCTCGCGAGTTCCTGGTCGAGGGAGCCGGCCATGCCCCGGTTGTTGAGGAGCCCGGTGACCGGGTCCTGCTCCGCCTGGCGGCGGGCGTCGTCGTAGCGCCGCGCGTTCTCCAGAGCCACCGCCACCTGCGAGGCGATCCCCTGCGCGAGCGCGACGCCCTCCTTGCCGGGGCGATCGGCAGAGTCGCGGAATCCCAGGCACATGAGACCAAGGACGGACCGTCTGGAGACCAGCGGAAGCATGACGACCGTCCCAAACACCTCCTGAAGGCGCCGCCCGGAGAGGCAGGCCTGCATATCCTCGCTCTCCATGCGGACGGGTCCGCTGTCGGCACCGATCCCGGGCACGCGGTCGGATCCCTGAAGCACCGCCAGCAGCTGCAGCCGGCCGGGCCGCGACAACCCCTCGCTGCCGAAGAACTGGGAACGCCTGCCCGGCCTGGTCAGCCACAGGCCGGCCAACGGGTGCCCGGTCGTCGCGGTGACCAAGCGTAGACCACCGCCAATGACGTCGCGCACGGTCACGCACCGGCCCATCTCGTCCGCCACACCGTTCAGCATGGCCAGATGCTCTTTCTCCTTTGCCAACTCCTCCGTCCGTTCGACCACCCGGACCTCGAGATCGCGCGACAGCTTCTCCAGCGAGGCATGCAGGCGCCGGTTCTGCACGAAGACGATCAATTGGCGCGCCAGGACCATCAAGGTGAGAAGCATCGCTATGCCGATGGTGACCACGTCGCCGGCCAATCCTCCGTCAGGCGTAGCCAGAAACCGTACGGCCACGAGGGCTATGATCCCCGGAAAGACGGCATAGGGAAGAGCAAGCTGAATGACTTCAGCCACCCTCTGCCCCCGCGCCCCCGGCAGCTCACCGGCAGCAGCGGTCTCCGACCCAGCCGCCGATTTCGCGAAGCTGAGAGCCCCCACCGCCGCCAAGACGTACGCCAGGGGCCATGCGAGCCCGACCCACGAACCGGTCACCGAAGTCCCGTCCGCCGTTACGAGAACCAGGCTCGTGTCGGCAATGAACCAGACGATGAATGCGACGCACAGCCAGCCCAAGCCGCGCGGCCGAAAACGCGTGCCGGCCAGCAGGAAGAGGGAGAACACACCAACGAGCAGGAGCATGTCGCCGGCTGCGTAGAAGCCCCTGGCCAGACCGGCAAGCAGGCCTGCCGCCGGGTCGTACGTGGGAGCGGTGACGAGCAGCCAGCACAGCGTTCCCGCGGGTATGGCGAAGAGGAACGTATCGAGGACCAGAGAGGCGACAGTGGCCTTCCTCTTGCCGCGCAGAGACACCAGGACCATGCACGCGGCGAAGGCGAGCGGGTAGTACGCGAGATAACCCACATCACCGATGAAGGGTGACGGCTTCTCGATCTCGAGTATGAGCTCGTGGTGGGCCCAGCAGAGATCGCCGAAACCGGAGAACGCGTGGCCGACCGCCAGAAGCGCCCAGAACCAACGGATACGACCGGTCTTCGCAACATAGGCCGCCACCGCGCAAAGCGCAGCCACCGCACAAGGAAGCACGATGGCCATCCCATACACCAGCACGGCATTGCCGGCCGCGTCAACGAGTGAGATCGCCCAGAAATAGGCCACCATGTAGACGACTAACGCCGCCCCCGCGATGTGGGTCCAGTGTATCCGCGACGTCAGACTGCTGAGCATCCGGCTCCCGTCTTTACGAGATGGGGGGGCGGGTCGATCCATTACTCTAGATATATCGACCGACTAGGGCAATCCCTGAGGGGGGCGGCCGGGCCGGCGGCGAAATCCATGTCAACAGCGCTTGGGCTTGCGCCCGGATGGTCGCCGCCGGTAATGTCGACGGGGAACACCTCGGCTTCACACCGGATCACGACCATTCTCGGGGGGCACGATGGAACAGAGCGCGTCAGCCGATCGACAGGCCGCGGCCGGCCAAACCGCGCCGGCCGGCCGGCAGACCGGCCCGCAGGCCGACCAGCAGCTCGATCCGCGAGCCGCCCAGGCCGCCCGGTTCGCCCAAGCCCTTCACGAGATGCTCGACCCCTGGCATCAGGCGGTGGCGGACCCCGTCCGCGCCCAGGAGGCTGTGCTGCGCCGCATCCTGCCCGACTACGAGCGCACTGCCTACGGCTCAGCCCACGGGGCGGCCAAGGTAGCTGAGGCGGCCGCCGACTCGCCCGGCGGCGCCGGCGCCTTCGGGGCTCTCCTCACTGAGTACCGCCGCGCCTTCCCCGTCATGACCTACAACGACTACAAGCCGCTCATCAAGCAGGTGATGGCCGGCGACATCGGGCAGCTGCTCTGCGAGGACCCCATCGGCTGGGCCATCACGCGCGGCACCACCGCGGACGAGCCCAAATTCATCCCCATGACCCCCACCGATCTGGGCATGCGCGTCAGCGCCGGCCGGGCCATGATGGCCTACGTAGCCGCGACCAAGCGCATGGACCTCTTCGCCGGCGTCAACCTCAATCTCAACTTCCCCTCCGTGGTCGGCACCATGGCGGTCGGCGACAGGCAGATCGAATACGGCTACAGCTCGGGCATCTATACCAAGCACGTATCGAAGCTCACCCCCATCCGGTCGGTCCCCTCGCAGGAGGAGATAGACCAGCTCAGCCCCGGCACCACCCGGGCCGAGTGGGACGCCCGCTTCGAGCTCGCCATAGAGAAGTGCCGTAACGAGAATGTCACGCTTGTCGGGGGCGTGTGCCAGACCGCCATCGAGTTCGGGCGCTATCTCAGCCGGAGACACAAGGTCTATCCCAAGGACTGGTGGAAGACCCAGATAATGACCCTGGGGAGCACACCCGGCATCAACACCCGGCACGCGGCGCGCCTCAAGGC
>JAFGIH010000510.1 GCA_016929985.1 Thermoleophilia bacterium
CCCCGAAGAACTCGACTGAACCGAAAACCTGCGTGATGGCTAGGGATACGACCATCCCGAACATGAGAAACACCATCATCCCCCGCGGCACGGCCACCCGGAAGACCAGCCAGCCGAGGACAACAGCGATGATGCAGGCTACCGGAATAGTGGCCCAAAACGAGAAACCGGCCTTCGTGACCAGTGTCGCCGTCGTGTACGCTCCGATCCCCCACCACGCTGCTATGTCGAACCGCGGTAGCCCTACCCTCATGGTGAAAGCGAAGGACAGCCCAAGCATTGCATAGGTCATGGTGATGATGAAGATCTGGAGCGCGTACTGACCGATGAGCCATGGCAGCGCCAAGAGCACAACGATCAAGATGCCTAGAGTGATCTTCTTTGCTTCTGTGTGCATGCGCCGCTCCAGCGTTACTCGCCCGGGATGGGCAGTGGTTTTCCGAGTAAGCCACCCGGCCGGAAGAACACCAGGATGGCGACCAACACGAACACAGCTATGAGACTCTGCTGTCCGATGTACTGAAAGGCGAAGCTCTCGACTATGCCGACGATGAACGCCGCCAGCAGAGCGCCCGACATGCTCCCGCTGCCTCCCACGAGGACAACGAGCATGGCCTTGATCATGATGTTGCTGCCCATGGACGAAGAGGCGGCCATGACCGGAGCGATCAGCGACCCGGCGACACCGCACAGACCACAGCCGACCGCCATGGTGGTCCAGAAGACACGTTTCGGATTGATCCCCTGAAGACTGGCGACCTCGCGGTTCTCAGCCGCCGCGCGCATGGATACGCCTATCTTGGTCTTCATGAACAGGTAGAGCGCCACCATCACGACCACTGCCCCGGCTATGACCACGAGCTTGCCGTTGTTGAACGACACCGATCCGACCTTGCTCACACCGTCGAACACCGGCGGCATCGCAGCCTCCCTGTAGCCGAAGGTCAGGATGGCGATCTGGGTCACTATCGTGCCGAACGCGATGGTGACAAGCAGGGTGTGGAAGAAGCCGGCCGGCAAAGTCCACTGGATCACCCCCAGATGCAGGAGCACGCCAAGCACAGCCATGGCGGCAAGAGAAGCAAGAATGGCGACAGGGTACGGCGCTCCGAGAGACGCAACCACCCCGACCGTCAGGTACGCGCCGAGCATGTAGAACTCGCCCTGCGCGAAGTTGAAGACCTTCATGACTCCCAGGATGAGAGTGAAGCCGGAAGCCACCAGGGCGTACATGCCTCCACTCATCAGCCCGTTCACGACTATCTGAAGAAAGAGATCGAGTGTCAAAGACTACCCTCCTCACTGAACACCAAGAGAAGACCTCCTCGTGGCTCTAGACGACCGATCCGGCGCACGTGCCCGATGAAGCACCCGTGTGCGAGCGAGGTCCGGGTCCTATGAACCGTCGCTCGCACGCGGGCAAGGTTGAGGGGGCGTTGTGAGTGAACTCTTCGCCGAGCCGACGATTCCTTCAGCGCTTACAGCATCGAGAAATCGAAGAGGCTCTCCTCGTCCGGGAATGTCGGCTCGCCATGTTCAGCCCAGTACTGCTTGAAGGGCTCGGCCAATCCCAGCGCCTTTATCGAGACCAGGTACTGGTCTTTGACCGAGACGGATCCGAACGGAGTCATCACGCCGTCCTTGATCTCGCACAGGTAGTGCCCAGGAGCCGAGTCAACGGTGTCCAGAATGCCGATATCGGGCCTGGCAAACAGCTGGGTGTGGCCGCAGAGAGTGCGTACGCCATGGTCCATGCTCTTAAGGGCTGCGGTCACCGCATCCACGTCGACACTCTGGGCGGTATTGACGGCGTCCTCGAACAGGAACCACGGGCTCACCCAGAACACCCCGTCCATCTGGAACTTGCCGTGCTCACTCAGATAGCGGTCGATGTACGTACGCATGACCGGATCGGTCTGCATTTCCCGAGGATCGTAGTACATCCCCAACTGACCCTCGATGTACTCCTTGCCGGCCTGGGCCGCCATGTTGTCCACGATGGTCTGGTCCACATTGCCGGGATAGATGAATCCTTCGTAGCCAACATCCTTCAGCGCTCTGACAATGTTGACTATCTGATCGCCTGCCGCGTAGGCGAGCTCGACGAGATCGACGTTAAGGCTCTTCACCTTGGTGGCTATCGGACCGAAATCGGTGGTCTCGGTGGTGTAGGTGATAGGATCCAGCGTCTCCAAGCCCGCCAGTCTGCCGGAGGCGGCCCAGATCTGATTGCCCACTTTGGTCTGCTGATTGTCCGGGTCGACGATGACCGACCTCGTCGCGCCCCGCTCTACATACTTGCTCTGTAGGTTGTACGCTGCGCCGAGAGCGAATGACAGGCCCTGGCCGCGGACCACGTACTTGAAATTCGGATCCAGAGTGGCGGGAGTGAAGTCGGTACCCATCCAGAGGGCCTTGTTCGGCTCAGTGATAGTCACGGAGACCGACGAAACCTCTGCGAACGAGCCCACGATGAACTTGACCCCGTCCTGCAGGACGGCCTTTTCGACCGCCGCTCGTGTCGTGGTCGCGTCAGAAAGGCCGACATCGTAGGTGATGGGTACCAACTCGTACCTCTCACCGCCGATCTCCCAGCCGCCGCTCTCGTTCTTGGTCTTGGCGAAGATGTCCATCCACTTCTGCATCTCGATACCGTTGGTCAGCTGAAGGCTGACAAGGGTCCCTACTTTGAGTTGTTTCGTCGGCTTTGTTGCGCCGGTAGAGACCGTACCGCCTCCACCGGCCGCCGTGGTAGCACTCCCACCAGCGGCCGCCGTGGTGGTCGTGGTCCCATCACCACAACCGGCCAGCAGACCGCCTATGCCGCCACCTATTGCTATGACCGCACCGGCTGCTCCCGCCAACTTGAGAAACTCGCGGCGACTGACAGCCCGTACGCAAGAGGTCTCAGTATCCACGAGATGACCGGCTTTCTCCTTCTCGGGCATGCTTACTCCTTGACGTCATTTCTCAACATGTGGAAAGTGACTCGATACCGAGAGCGCGGTTCACCAATATCCGATCTATCCATGAAATCCCCCTACCCGATTCTCGACTCTGCGTTTCATCAGCTGTTCGACCGTCTCCGCCCCTTCCACCCCCTTGTCCGAGCGTTACGTCCAGGGTTTTGCTGGTAGATCCCCGCCTGCCGGCGGACTTGCTGCGTTCGCGGTGTCAGGCTTCCACCCACGGGGAGTCATGCTCGCCACTCAGACAGATGACGAAGAAACCGTAGGGTTTGTCGACCCAGCGTGTGATGAGTGGCAGGTGGGGGAAACCCTGAGGGCAGATCGCGACGGTGGACGTGTTGAAGATGTGCCTCTCATGGTCGGGCCCCATACCGATCTCCAACTCCGCGTCCATGACGTCGATGTTGTCCGGATCGAGCCCGACGAAGACGAGGATCTCCTCCTCCGGATGCGTGTGCGCCTCACCGCCACGGTGCCATTTGCCGCACCTCGTGTAGTAACCCCAGGTAAAGTTGACTTCGAGCCCCTCCACCTGGTCGCCATACAGCCAGACGAGAGAGTCGGCGTTGGCCGGCCCTATCTGACCCACCTGTTCGGGATTAAAGTGAGGGTTGGCCGCCATGACCGCGTTCATCATCTCGGGATCCTTCATCGCGTCGCGCATCGACGCCGGCGACATGAACTTGTCGAGTGGTTTGACGAGTCGGGCATACTGCAGGCCTTTCGATGGTGAGGAGGCCAAGCCATCGGTGACCCGGGCAGCCTTGTACTCGGGAGCGAGACCGATCGTGTAGTGGACCAATGGCCTTTCGAGCTTGCCCACCGTCACGGCACCGTGGACGGTTCCGCGAGGGATCACCACCACGGTAGGCTTGTCGAAGGTGAACTGCTCGCGCTCCACGCCCAGTTCGAGCGATACCTCGGCGCCCAGATAGTGGAAAGCCTTCTCGTTGTCGCTACCTGCGAATAGGAGGATCTCGTCGAAGGGGTGCGCGATCATGCCGTCGGTGGGGTGATACGTACCCTCCTTCTTTAGGAAGCCGTAGGAGAAGTGTGCGTTGAAGCCCTCCAGATGTTTCGACTCCATCCATACCCGGGGCTCGTCGTACAGGCCATCCGGGGGCTGCTGCACCAACAGCGGTTTTACGAGATGTGCAAACTCCTTCACCTTTGCCACTGTCAACCTCCTGAAAGACGCCCTCCGAACAGGCAAAATGTAACCAACGCGCTCTGATAGTAGCAATGCTACCGTACTGCATGGCACCGTATCATGGCCCTGCGGCACAAGTCAACAGGTTCCGAGGCGGGCAAGGTGAGAGACCGCGCCGTCGCGACGACAGAGAGACCTGGGCGATGCGCGGGAAGCGCGGGATGCTCCAAGCTAAGCTACATGGCTAGCGACGCTCGACGAACTCCACCAGATTCCCGGAGTTGTCGCGCACAAAGGCGCATGGGCTTCCGTCGTGGACGACGATATCCCACACCACGTCCACACCCTTCGCCTTCAGCTCGGTCATGAACGTGGCAAGGTCGGAGACGGCATAGGCTACGTGCTTGATCCCCTGCGTGAGGAGATCGGTGTCGGGATGCCGGCGCTCCTGGGGCAGGGGCGCGGCTTTGGAGAGGCAGAACAGTTCGAGTATGAAATCCCCCCGTCTGATCAGAGCGACCTTACCCGCATCTTCGGCGTCGGGGATGTCCACCACGCGCATGAGTTCGAACCCGAGCATGTCGCCGTACCAGGCGATGGACGCCTCTAGATCACCTACGCTGATTCCGGCATGATCGGGCCTTAGATCCATCATCACGCGCCCGACCGGCCGGCTGTCTGCCCAGCAACCCTGGGATTGGCGCCGTGGGCGCGCGTCTCCGCCGCCCAGCCTGCCTCCCGGAGGAAGATGGCGAGGATGGCGCCGGCGAAGAAGATGCCGGCCGACAGGACATACGAGTACTTGAGCGAGCCGAACGAGTCGGCCATCTGTCCGGCAAGATAGGGGCCGACCACCTGGCCGACGCCTATGAAAATAGTAACGAAGCCCAAAGAGGCCGACGCAAGGCGCGGGCCGAACTGGTCACCACACCCTGCTCCGACGATACCGGGCACCGCAAGCGCGGTGAGCCCGCAGAGCAGCGCAGAGAGTACGAGCCCGGGCATCGATGGCCACCATGCGAAGAGGGCTGCAGCGACCCCCTGCAACAGCAGGTTTCCCGCGAGCGCTCTCCCCCTGCCCACGCGGTCGGAGATAGCGCCCCAGAGAAAGCCGCAGAAGATGCTGGCCACCCCGACGATCAAGAAAAGGTTGCCGGCGGCCGCGCTCGTGAGCTCCAGATCCGTCATGAGCCGCTTCTGAAAGAACGTGAAGTAGATCATGTACGCAAGCCCGAATGCCATGTAGACGAAGCCCATGTGCCAGGCATACCGGGAGCTGACGACGTTCCTCATACCGACGGTGGACCCGGTGCGGATCGCGACGGGCACCGGCTTCCAAGCGGCCAGGGTGGCCGCCATCTCCTCGTCACCACGGCCGGCCGGCGTCGCCTTACTCGGTTCGGCCGTCCAGATGGACCCGTGTCCGGCGAGAGCATGAGGCGCCGTGTACGGACGGTTCCGCTGGACTACGAAAGTGACGATGCCCATCGCGAGAGTGAGTGCGGCAAAGAAATACCAGGCATATCTCCACCCGTCGCTCGCACTGCTCTCGATGATCCGGGGAACCACAGGGCCCGCGATGACGAGGGCAAGCGAGGCGCCGGAGCTC
>JAFGIH010000511.1 GCA_016929985.1 Thermoleophilia bacterium
CGACCACGCCAAGCACGACGGCGGCCAGCCTACGGCGCGCCTCCACGGCTGGCTTGGTGCTGACCGGGTCACTCTCGACCGGGCGTTCTGCGCCGGCAACAACTGGCGGTCTCCTGGCATTGCCGAGACCAGCTACTACGCCAACCGGATGTTTGTTGGCCAGCACATCCAGGAGGATGAGCCGTCCTTCCAGACCGCCCGGGTCACGCTCGGTCACCTGGATAGCTGGATCGGTAAGACTGGCATCGCAGAAGATCGCCGGTTCCCTCGGCCGCCCGACACGGAGGCTGCCTATGCTATGAGGTTCACACCGCTCCCGTCCGAGACCACCTCGTTCGCCCGCGGTCGGGTGACGGTGGGCTTCAGCTGGAAGCCAGGGGGCAACTCCATCGAAGGCATCACCTTCAAGCAGTGGCCGGTCGTGTCTATCGAGTACGACACGCTGCAACCACTACACGTGATCTCGGACGACATCAGCCGGCTAGTGAGCCTGGTCACGCTCTGCCTCGACGAGCTGACCAGTACCGACACTGTGAAGCTCAGCCGCCCAGACGTTCGCATGAGAATGCTCGACGGCTCGATATCAGAGTTGGAGCAGCCCATCGAGCTGCTCTTCCCCCCGGTAGGCTACGTCGATCCCATCACCCGGAAACGCCGCCAGCCGTACCAGATGCTTCTGACCTATGAGGAGCTGGGTGGTATCGAGGCTATTGCTCGCTGGCTCGATCGATCCGAGTCCTTTGCGCGTCCCCTCAACCTGATCATGAGCATACGCCGCGCAAAGTTCATGTTCGCGGAGAACCGTTTCCTCAACGTCGCCGGTGCTGCCGAAGCCCTCCACCGCCTGATCATGGGCGGGCCGCACATGGACGAGGCCGAGTTTCAGAAGCTCTTCGACGCCTACCTCACCGGCACGCCGGCGGAACATCACGAGTGGCTCCGCAGCAAGATTGAGTATGGCAACGAACCACCACTCAGAAAGCGAATGCAACAGCTCGCGGGTATGGCAGCGCCGGCGACTCGCCCGCTCATCGGCGACAAGAGCCGTTGGGGGTACACCGTCGCCGCGGTCCGCAACGAGCTGACGCACCTTGGGCGGAACTCCCGTCAGTTCGACGGCGAGGACTTGCTGTTCCTCACGGAATCGGTCTACGCCGTCGCCCGCGTCTGCATGCTTTTGGCGACCGGCGTGCCCGTCGATGCCATCGCCAGCAAGGCGGAAAGCGAGCCCATGAGCTGGTACCGAAGCCGTCTAAAGCGCAGCATCGAGCGGATACGGACACAGCTCAGGAGCCCCCGCAAGGAAGCTGCACCTGCTGACGACGACCGCGCCGCGCCCGCTGTGGAGTAACCGCTGGCAGTGCGAGACGGCTGATTGGTGGCCGGCTATCGGCCATCAGCCTAGTCGGTTCGCACACAGCAGTAAGGTCGCGCGGCCCCGACCTCCCGGGAAGCGAACATTGCCTCAATACGAGGATTGCGTTCCTGACAGCGTTACTCGCTCCCGATCGCCATGTGATCTCCTCTCAACCGTGCCCGCGAGCCAACAGGGTCTCCAACCTCGATTCTTCAGACGTGGGCGCTGGCGTGTAGGCGACGGGTCGTGCCCGGTTTGTCCCTTGTGGTGTGGTGGGGTGCCGCCGCGTGTCGCTGCGGGGGCGCCGGGTTCCCGTGTTCCCGGGGTGGTGCTGGGTGCCTCCTTCCGGGCTGGTCGTGGCCGGTGGTGTCCGGTCAGGTGGGTGGGGGCAGCTGGCAGATTCGCTGCCAGCAGGTGGTGAACGCGTTGGCCCATGGCCAGGTGTTGGCGATGTTCAGCCAGCGGCGGCGGGCGTGGCTGCCCAGGCGGGCGGGTAGGTGCCACAGCCGGTAGCGCAGGGTGTCGGGTTCGGCGTGGGCGAGGTCGGGTTGGTCGTGCAGACCCAGCAGGCGGGTCCAGGCGGCCAGGTCGCAGGCGAGGTTGGCGGCCAGGACCCAGCCGCGGTTGACCGTCCAGTCTTTGGAGGGGAGCCGGCGCAGTCCCATGGCCTTGTTGGTGCGGACCCGGTCTTCGACGCCGGCGTGGGCGCGGTGCAGGACGTCGAGCCATTGCGGCTGGTGGGAGCCGCCGACGCCGGGGATGCGGGTGATGTTGGTGGCCACGATGGCGTAGCGCCAGCCCGTCTTGCGTTCGAAGCCGGTGAGCTTGGCCTTGTGCCGGCCGGCGGGCCGGGTGCGGCGTACGACCAGCCGCTGGTGCTCCGGCCAGCCCTGGCGGGTGGACAGGCCGGTCAGCTCCGCCATCCCCACCTGGTTGTCGACCTCGCCGTCTTGGTGCAGACCCGGGTCCCAGGCTGCCGCGGGTAGGGCGGCGATGGCGGTCTCGTCGGCGGCGGTGATGGCCCAGCCGACGGTGTAGTACACGGTGCGGCGGGTGGTGTTCAGCCCTTGCAGGTGGGTGAGCAGGTCGTGGGTGGCGCCGGCGCCGTCGACGCGGATGAGCAGCTTGGCCCGCCACCGCGTGGGGATCTGTTCGATCGCGGCGCCCAGTACGCGCAGGTGGTCGGCTACGGTGTTCGACCCGGCGTTGCCGGGTCGGAGCAGCATCGCCAGCGACTCGCTGGTGTTGGCGCACCAGGCACCCAGCGGGTGGAACCCGAAGCCCTTCTTGAAGGTGACCGCCGCGCCGGTCTTGGCCGAGTGGGCGGCGATCAGGGTGGCGTCGATGTCGATCACGATCCAGCCGGTCAGCAGCTTGCCGGCCACAGATA
>JAFGIH010000512.1 GCA_016929985.1 Thermoleophilia bacterium
GGATCGACGGCCGAGGAGCTGGTGGAGGCGTCAGAGGCCGTCTGCTCAGCGTCGGCCAAGGCTTTAGACGGGTCGGCGGCACCGCCGCCCAGGGCGAGACCACATATGAGGCCGATGAATGCCCCGACGGCGAAAGCCACGGTCGTAAAACGAAAGACTTTGTCGCGTCGCATCGTACCGGTAGTGTATCAGACGGGCCGCCGGATGCCTCTCCGGGCCCCTCTGTTACACTTACCGCACCATGGCCCAGGACTATCCCAGGAGAAGCGCGCAGTACTCCCGGCCCGCCCGGAGGCGGAGGGGCGTTGGCCCACGGATGGCCTTCATCGCCTTCTTGGGCATTGCCGGGTTCGCAGCGGGATTCATCCTCCTTTGGACACTGGGCAGCTGGCTGGTCGGCGGCCCCGGACCGCCGTGGGAGTCGGCGGAACCTCAGGTCGCGACCCGCGAGGAGCTCGCGGTCGACTCCGAGTACAAGATCGAGCCGCTGGTCGACCAGATCGCCCTGCGTGACCTCTCATACGTCCCGGTGAAGGGCGTGTACATGTCAAGCTACGCCCCCGGCTACGCCCCCCATATGGAGACCCTGCTGAACCTGGCCGACAACACCGAGATCAACGGCTTCGTGGTCGACGTCAAGGACGACTTCGGCACCATCACCTATGAGGCCGACGTGCCCATGGCCAACGAACTGGGGCTGGTCGACAAGACACGCATCACCGACATCGATGAGTTCCTTGCCATCCTGTCCGAGCACAACGTCGTTCCCATCGCACGGGTGGTGTGCTTCAAAGACACCGCCCTTGCCAAAGTGCGGCCCGATCTGGCCGTCATGCACACGGACGGCACGATGTGGGAGGACTATAAGGATCTCCACTACACGAACCCCTACAACCACGAGGTGTGGGAGTACATCGTGCAAGTCGCCGAGGACGCCGCGCGGCGTGGCTTCCGCGAGATCCAGTTTGACTACGTCCGTTTCCCGAGCGACGGGCCCATCTCGAAGGCGGTCTATCCTGGCGAGTATTGCAGTAAGGCCGACGCTATCGCTGGATTTCTGGCCTTCGCGCGCGCACGGCTGGAGAAGCTGGGCGTCTGGGTGTCGGCCGACGTGTTCGGCATCGTGATCATGGACACTCCCGACGCCGATACCATCGGGCAAAAATACGGCAAGGTGGCGCAGAACGTCGACATCATCTGTCCCATGGTGTATCCGTCGCACTACGAAGCGGGCTCCTACGGGCTGAACAGCCCCAATTCCAGTCCCTACGAACTGGTCAAGGCCGCCATGAAGCAGACCACCACTCGGCTGGCCGGCACCGGGGCCATGGGAAGGCCCTGGCTACAGGACTTCTTTGACTACGGGGTAGAGAGTGTCAAGGCGCAGATCAAGGCCGCCGAGGAGCAGGGCTACACCGAGTGGCTACTTTGGGACCCGTCGCTCAAGTACACCGAGGGGGCGCTCCGGCGCGAGGGTGGGTAATGGCGCTGGCGCCGCGCCCGCGCCATTCGAATCGCTAGGTCACCAGCACCGGCACCAGTTCCCGCGCCTGCACGTCGAGCACCCCGTCCAGCGTCAGCCGCAACCTCGGTATGACGCTGAGCGTGATGAAGCTCAGCACCATGAAGGGTTCTTCGAAGTCCACTCCTAGGGTGGCGGCCGCGGCCTCCAACGTACGCAGCTTCTCGGCGACCACACGTACGGGCAGGTCGGTCATGAGGCCGGCCAGGGGCAGCGGGAGAGTCAGCACCCTGCCGCGGTCGACCACGGCCAGTCCTCCACCGGTGGCGGCGACGGCCTGCACGGCCAAGACCATGTCCTCGGGATCGATGCCGGTGACCAGCAGGTGGTGGGCGTCGTGCGCGATGGTGGTAGCGATGGCTCCCCGGCCGAGACCCAGCCCGCTCACCACTCCCAGACCGATGTGCGGTGCGTCCGCACTGCGCTCCATGAGGGCCACGAGCGCCACGTCTTTGTCGGGATCGGCGACCAGACGGCCGCGCGCCGCCCGCATCTCGACGATGCGCTCGTCGCTCACGATCGTGCGGGGGGCGAGGTGGATGGCGCGCACCCGGTGAATGCCGGCCGGGGCCGGAACGGCGAGGTCCTCGGGGCGGATCGTCATGAGGCGGATGGGGAGCGACGCAAGCGGGGGAGTGGCCGGTAGGGCGACCGTCAACTCGCCGTCGCGGGCCACCACCCGTCCCGCCTGCACGACGAGGTGGGGGTGGGGGAACGAGGGATCCTGCACTACCAGGAGGTCGGCCTGCAGACCGGGCGTGACGCTGCCCCGGTCGTGAAGCCGGTAGAGAGTCGCGGGGTTGAGCGTGGCGGCGCGGAGCGAATCGTTCAGCGAGACTCCCGCTCTGACCAGTGCGCCCGCTACTCCGTCGATGTGGTGGTGCTCGGCCAAGGCCGCTGCGTTGCGGTCGTCGGTGCAGAGCGCGGTGCGCTCGGTGCCGTACCGGACGAGGAAAGGCAGGGCGCGGACGAGGTCCCGAGCGGCCGAACCTTCGCGGATGAGTATCCACATGCCCAGCCGGCGGCGTTCCAGCAGCAGATCGGGGTCGCTGGTCTCGTGATCGCTTATGGGCCCGGCGATCAGGTAGGCGGCGAGATCACGCCCTGTGACATCCGGGGCGTGCCCGTCGACCACCTGCAGACGCGTCTGCTGGGAGAGCACTTCGGTGGGGTGGCCGGCGATGAGGCCCATGTAGTCCATGGCCTCGCCCAACCCCACCACCTCCTCGCGGGCGAGCAGATCCACAGCGTCGGCCTGGGTGAGACGGCCGGCCGCCTGTTCGAAGGGCGAGGCGGGCACGGTGGTAGGCACCATGAGACGCAGATCGAGGGGTAGCCCGGCGCGCGCCTGCAGGTAGAAGTCCATTCCCGCGCGACCGAGGATGTTGACTATCTCATGCGGCTCGGAGATGGTCGTGGTGATACCGTGCACGGCCAGGGCCTCGGCGAAGCGGGGCGGAGATAGCAGCGAGGTCTCGGGGTGCACGTGGGCGTCGATGAAGCCGGGAATCACGCACGCGCCGCGGGCATCGATGGTGTGGGCGGCGCCGGCCGGGTAGTCGCCCACTCCGGCGATCAGGCGCCCGCACAGCGCCACATCGGCCAAGAAGAACTCCCCGGTGAAGGGCGAATAGACGCGGCCCCGCCGTATGAGAAGCGTCGGAGGGTCGAGCCCGAGCGCCACTCGTCGACAGTTCTCACGTTCATGCATGGTGTGTACTAAAATATCGTCCATTCGCCGATTTCCCGGGAAGCGTCGAAGCTGTGAAGTGTCTGTCAATGTTATCGGGGGCCGAATGAGTATTACTCAGCTGTCCGTATTTGTTGAGAACAGGCCGGGCCACCTGGCCGATACACTCGCCACTCTATCCGAGGGACAGGTCAACATCCTCTCGTTCACCATAGCCGATACCGCCGACTTTGGCATACTCCGCCTCATCGTCGACCAGGTCGACCGCGCCATGGAACTGTTCGTAGCCGGCGGGTATGCCGTGGTCGCGCATCCCGTCGTGTGCGCGCTGCTGCCCAACAAGCCCGGGGTGCTTGCCGCCGTCATGCGTCTCGTCTCGGACTCAGGTCTGGATATAGAGTACATCTCCTTGGGGACGCGCGATTCGCTGCTCATGAAGACCGAGCAACTCGACCTACTGGAAGCCCTTCTGGTGGAGAACGGCTTTCCTGTGCTCGGCGCCGCAGATCTCATCGTGCCGGGTTCGCCGCCGGCGGCGTAGACGTGACTTTCGACCAGTTTCTCCAATACATCTTCAGCGGCATCACCAGCGGGTCGGTGTACGCGCTGACGGCCATGGGGTTCACGCTGGTCTTCAATGCCACCCAGATCATCAACTTCTCCCAGGGGCAGTTGGTCATGCTGGGGGGGATGATCGCCGTGGCCCTGCACGGGGTAGGGCTGTCTCTCTGGGCCTGCTTCCTGGGCGCGGTGGTCATCGTGGTGGTGGTATGTGTCATCTTCGAGCGGATTGCCATCCGCCCCCTGCTGCAGAAGGGGGTCTTGGCTCAGATCATCGCCACTGTCGGGGCGTCGTTCGTCTTCGAGACGGCCGCGATGCTCATCTGGGGGCGTAACGCAGTGGGCCTACCCGCGTTCTCCGGCGAGAAGCCCCTGCCGGTCGGCGGCGCCGCCGTCGCGCCGCAGACGTTGTGGGTGGTGGGGGCCGCGATCGTCATCGTGGCGGGGCTGTATGTCTTCTATCGCAAGAGCCTGTTCGGCAAGGCGGTGCGTGCCTGCGCCGTCGATCCGACGGCCGCCCGGCTGCAGGGCATCTCCTACAGCAAGGTGGTGGTGTTCAGTTTCGCCCTGACCGGCGCCATCTCGGCAGCGGCTGGGGTGCTCATCACCCCCATCAGCTTCATGAGCTTCCACTCGGGCTCGCTGCTGGGCCTGAAAGGCTTCGCCGCCGCGACACTGGGTGGGCTGGGTAACCCGGTGGGCGCGGTGGTGGGCGGGTTCGTCCTCGGCATCGTGGAAGCCCTTGGGGTGGGCGTGGTCTCCGCGGGCTACAAGGACGCCATCGCGTTCGTCATCCTCCTCCTCGTGCTGTTCATCAGGCCGGCCGGCCTCATGGGCGCGAAGGTGGTGAGCAGACAGTGAGCGCGGCGAATTCCATAGGCGGGTACCTGCGGAAGCACGCCGGTTATCTCATCTTCGCCGTGATAGCCATGACCATCCCGGCCTATCTCAGCGACTCGTACTACCTGTCGGTGCTGGCCTTCATGGGTACGAAGTTCATGATGGCCATGGGTCTCAGCCTCCTGCTGGGGCAGGCCGGGCAGATCTCGCTGGGGCAGGCGGGGTTTGTCGGCATCGGCGCCTACGGCGCGGCTATCCTCACCACGCGCTTGGGGATGAACCCCTGGCTCGCCATGCTCATCGCGGCCCTCCTGTCGGCGACCATCGCGGGCCTGGTGGGCATGCCTGCTCTGCGGCTCAAGGGCTACTACCTGGCCATGGCGACCCTGGGGGTCAACGAGATCATCTACATCCTCATCGTGCAGCTGAAGGGGCTGACCAACGGCACCGACGGCATCACCGGCATCCCCTCGCTGGCCATCGGGGGCCTCGACCTCGGCGGGCCCAAGGCCTACCACCTGGTGGTATGGGGAGTGGCGCTGCTGATGCTCCGTTTCGCGCTGAACCTCTCCAACTCGCGGGTGGGCCGCTCGTTGCGGGCCCTGCACCGGTCCGAGCCGGCCGCGGAGTCGCTGGGGGTGGACACGTCGTACCGCAAAGTGCAGGTGTTCATGCTGGCGGCGGTGTTTGCCAGTATCGCGGGGAGTTTCGACGCCTACTACGTTCATTTCGTCAGTCCTGAAAGCTACACCATCACCTTCTCCATCATCCTCATCACCGGCGTGATCATCGGCGGTCTCGGCACCATCTGGGGGGCTCTGTGGGGTACTCTCGCCATCGTGATACTGCCGGAGCTGCTCAAACGGGTGAACGAAGACATCACCAACTTGGTGTTCGGGGTGCTGCTCATCGCCATCATGGTGCTGTGGCAGGGGCGCAGCCGAGGGCTGTGGCGGACTGTCAGGTCGTGGCGATCGGGTCGCTCCGGTGGGAGTGCGGCTCCGCCGGGTGCGGAGGAGTAGGGGCGATGGCTCTTCTCAACATCGAGAGCGTGTCCAAACGCTTCGGGGGTCTCGACGCCTTGCGCGACGTGACCTTCGCAGTGCACCAAGGGCAGATAAAGGCTCTCATCGGGCCCAACGGAGCGGGCAAAACA
>JAFGIH010000513.1 GCA_016929985.1 Thermoleophilia bacterium
GAAGGGGTGCCGGTACCGCTTGTACAGCTCCACGTAGCGTTCCAGCTCCGGCTCCCAGTAACGGCGGTTGTAGAGGCCGGTGAGGGCGTCGGTGTGGGCAAGCCGGTCGAGCTCGGCGTTGGACTGCTTGTGGTAGGCCTCCGTGGCCGCGGTCATGATGCGGTGGAGCCCGAGACGCAGCACGCGAACGAGTTCGAGTAGGTCCTGATCTTGGGCGCGCATGCCGTCGGCCAGGCGTTCCCAGATGGCCTCCTCGAGCGCACAGAGGCTGTCGGCCAGTGAACCGATGGCGTCAGCCCCGTCGCGCTGTAGCGTCCCAAGGGTCGCGGCTTGGTTGTAGTACACGCCGCCCGGCTCGAACTGCTTGAGGGTCTTCTCGTCGGCGAGGCAGTGAGTGAGGCCCTCGATAAGCTCCACAGACGTGCGGATGCTCTCCTGGGTCGGGAAGCGCTCCAGCGCCTCGAGGTCGTCGAGCTTGCTCACCAAGCTCCCCAGCCAGGCCTTGGTGATATCGATCTTGTGATCGTTCAGGATGCGCTGAGCCTTAAAAAGGATAGAGCCAGCGTCGGGTTCCGGATCACATCCGCCCATGTCTTTCCCATTTACCACAGGCTAACCTCTTCGCTCAGGACGAAAATGTGTACGAATTATACGGGAAGTTGCCATTGAGGTGCAACAACCGCCGTGGTCGCCTCTGGTAATATTTCGGCCATATACGGGTATAGCTTGACTATCGGCAGGGCTTGTGGGTGTCGCTCGGTGGAGGTGGGATGAAGATAGGCTTCGATGCGAGGGCGGTACCCTACCGAAAGGGCATCGGCACATACTCCCGGAACCTGCTTCAGCAATATGCGGAGGCAGGTGTGGAGGTGGTGGTTTTCTGTCAGGATGACGAGAAACACACCATCCCACCCGCTGAGTCGTTTACCCTCGTGTCGGCCAACACGAGCCCCACAGCGGTCTATTCGAAAGCCACCTTCAGGGCCCTTGTGAAGGATTCAGGGGTCGACGTGCTCCATGTTCCGAGCCCCTGGGCTCCGACGCCCCTCTCCGTACCGCTCGTCTCGACCATGCACGACGTCACGCCCTTCCTTTACCCGCACAGCGTCCCACTTCCTCTGCGCCTGTTCTATAGGAGCCAATTGCGTAAGACCTTGGAGGAGTCGAAGCGGGTCATCACCGTGTCGCAGATCCTTTTCTCGACTCTCAGTATCTATGCGGGTGTCGATCCGGCCAAAGTCAGGGTCATCCACAACGGAGTCGCCGAACGGTTCACACCGCAGACCGACCCGGCGGTGCTGCAGGCCGTGCGGCGCCGTTACTCTTTGCCCGAGCGCTTCGCGTTCTGGGCGGGTGATTTCCGGCAGGAGAAGAACGTCCCCTTTCTCATCCAGGCCTGGTCGCGCATGCACAAACGGCTGGCCGATCCACCCACCCTGGTGTTGGCCGGAGCTCAGAAGCTCGACTACCGCAAGGTGCGCGGCGAAGTGCAGAAAAGGGGGCTGGAAGGCGAGGTGCTCTTCCCGGGCTTCATAGGCGCAGAAGACCTACCCGCGGTGTACTCGGCCGCCACTATCTTCGTCTTCCCCTCGTTGGCCGAGGGATTCGGATTGCCGCCACTCGAGGCCATGGCCTGCGGTACGCCGTGCGTGGTGTCGAACTCGTCATCGCTGCCTGAGGTCACCGGCTCAGCCGCCCTGCTTTTCGACCCCACCTCGCTCGACGCCTTCGAAGACTGCGTGAGCCGGGTGCTCTCTCAGCCCGACCTCTACGAGCATCTGCGCACAGAGGGCCTGCGCCGGGCGGCCCGTTTCTCGTGGCACAGATCTGCCGAAGAGACCCTCGAGGTTTATCACAGCGCTCTGGCGGGATGAGCGCCGCCCGATGAAAGACCTGCGCGACTTCATCAAGCTCCTTCGCGACCGCGACGAACTCGCCGTCATCGAGACGCCGGTCGACCCGGTGCTGGAGATCGCCGAGATCACCGACCGCGTGAGCAAGGCCGGGGGTCCTGCTCTTCTCTTCACCAAACCGAAAGGCTGTTCGATCCCCGTCCTTATGAACCAGTTCGGCAGCGACCGGCGTATGTGCCTGGCGCTGCGCTCGGCCTCGTATGAGGAGCTGGCGGCCCGGGTGACCAAGCTGACCAATCTCGAGGCGCCGGGCAGCGCTTGGGACAAGCTGAAGGCTCTCGCCCGGCTCAAAGACCTGGCCGCGTTGCAGCCGAAGACTGTTCGGAGCGGCGCTTGCCAGGAAGTGGTGCTCACCGGCGACCAGATAGACCTGGACGCGCTCCCCATCTTGAAATGCTGGCCGCTTGACGGGGGGCGCTACATCACCCTACCGCTGGTGTTCACCCGCCATCCGGACACCGGGGCGCGCAACGTGGGGATGTACCGCCTACAGGTGTTCGACAAGCGGACCACCGGCATGCACTGGCATCTGCATAAGGATGGGGCCGAGCACTACCAGGCCTGCCAGGGCCGGATGGAGGTGGCGGTGGCCATCGGCACCGACCCCGCTCTCACCTACGCCGCCACGGCGCCGCTGCCCGGGGGTATCGACGAAGTACTCTTTGCCGGATTCCTACGGGGCGAGGCGGTGGAGCTGGTGCAGTGCCGTACCGTGGATCTGCAGGTGCCGGCCCACGCGGAGTTTGTGCTCGAAGGCTACGTGGATCTTGACGAACGACGTCTGGAGGGCCCCTTCGGCGATCACACCGGCTACTACTCCCTCGCCGACCAGTATCCGGTGCTCCACCTGACCGCCATCACTCACCGCCGCGACCCCATCTATTCCGCCACCATCGTCGGACAGGCTCCCATGGAGGATGCCTATCTGGGCAAGGCCACCGAACGCCTGTTCCTGCCTCTCATGCGGCTGACTCTGCCCGAACTCGTGGACTTCGACCTCCCCAAAGAGGGGGGGTTCCACAACTGCGCACTGGTGGCCGTGGAGAAGCGCTATCCGCTGCATGCCCGCAAAGTGATGCACTCGCTGTGGGGCGCCGGGCAGATGCAGTTCTGCAAGTGCATCGTGGTGGTGGACGCCGATGTGGACGTGCACGACTACGCTCAGGTGGCGTGGCGGGTCTTCAACAACGTCGACTGGAAGCGCGACGTGGTGGTCACCGAGGGCCCGCTGGACGTGCTCGACCACTCGGCGCCGCAGCCCTTGTGGGGCGCCAAGATCGGCATCGACGCGACGAAGAAAGGGCCCGACGAGGGCCACTCCCGTGAGTGGCCCGCCGACGTGGAGATGTCGGCGGAGGTGAAGGCGCGCATAGACGAGTTGTGGCCCAGCCTGGGCCTGGGCGAGCGGCCAGGGGCGCCGTGATCACCTACGTCCGTCGCTTCGCCAGCCTGGTGAAGTTCGAGCACTCCATCTTCGCCCTACCCTTCGCGTACTCGGCGGCCTTCCTGGCCGAGATGCGCGTGCCCGGCTTCTGGAGGATGTTCTGGATCACCATCGCGCTGGTCGCGGCCCGCAGCTTCGCGATGGCCATCAACCGGCTGATCGACGCCGAGATAGACGCCCGCAACCCCCGTACGGTGGGCCGCGAGCTACCGGCGGGCCGGCTGAAGAGGTGGCAGGTGTGGGTGTTCGCCGTGGTTTCGCTGGCGGTGCTGGTCGGGTCGACCTTCGCCCTGCCGGTCATCACCCGGTATCTGTGGCCGGTGGTGATCATCCCCATGGTCGTCTACCCCTACACAAAGCGCTGGACCTGGCTCTGCCACCTGGTGCTGGGGGTGGCCGACGGCTTGGCGCCGGTCGGCGCCTGGGTGGCCGTTACCGGAAAGGTCACGTGGGAGCCGTTCGTGTTGGGCGCGGCTGTGGCCCTGTGGATCGGCGGGTTCGACGTGATCTACGCCTTTATGGACATCACGGTGGACCGGGCCCAGAAGCTGCACTCTATCCCCGCCGACTTCGGCGAGCGGGCGGGCTTGTGGAGCACCCGCGCGTTTCACGTGCTCGCCATCGCGCTGCTCGCACTGACCGGATGGGCGCAGGGGACCAACTTCATCTACTATCTGGGAGTGGGCCTCTGTGCGGTGCTTCTCTTCTACGAGAACTGGGTCATGCGCAAAGCAGACTTGGAGAAGGTGGGCGTGGCCTTCATGACCATGAATGGCATCATAAGTATGGTGTTCTTGGTCTTCACGACTCTCAGTCTCTTCGTGCCATGAGCGGCCGCCGCGACGACGACGGTGCGCGGGGCCGGCCGGCGGCTTGCCGCGCCGCGGGCGGGGGCGGTCGGGCCGGCAGCGGCGTCGATGCCACCCCCGAGCCAGGCAAGATCCAGCAGATGTTCGACGGCATCGCCGGTTCGTACGACCGGATGAACA
>JAFGIH010000514.1 GCA_016929985.1 Thermoleophilia bacterium
CCAAGAAGCCGCGGCCGCCGACCTGGTCATGCCCTCCAAGCTCACCGGGATGCTGGCCAGCGGCCGGCCGGTGGTGGCCGCCAGCGCACAGGGCACCGAGATAGCCGCGGCGGTGGAGGGAAGCGGCCTGATCTCCCCGCCCGGCGACGAGGAAGCGATGGCAGACTCCATCCGCCGCCTCGTGCACGACCCGGATCTTCGCGCCCGCTTGGGCGCCAACGGGCGGAGCTACGCGGAGGAGCATCTCTCGCGTGACAAGATACTCACGAGCTTCGAGACCGCACTGAAGCAGTTGGTGCTCGACAAGCGCGACATCGGTCGAGAGCCCTGAGGAGCAGAGAGAATGGATCCCGACGGGGAAACATGGTTCACAGCCCAGCAGCTCGTCGACCGGTTCTTCTCGCAGCCGGATCGTCGCCGGATCCTCGACGCCGGTTGTGGGTCGGGTGAACACGTTCGCTTCTCCCCGGACGCCCGAGTTGTTGGAATCGACATCTCCCCGGAGCAACTGCAGAAGAACCCGTACCTCGATGAGCGGATTGCCGCGGACCTGCAGACCTGCGATTTGAGCGGCTACTCGTTCGACGGAATACTCTGCTGGTACGTCTTGGAACACCTCGACAGGCCTGGAGCGGCACTCGAGAGACTCATGGGTGCCCTGGCGCCCGGCGGTGTCCTCTTGCTCGCGTGCCCGAATCCGTACTCGCTCAAAGGAATGCTGACCCGTCTTCTGCCGCATTCGCTGCACGTCTGGTTCTACAAGCGTCTTCTGCACGACGAGAACGCCGGCCAGGAAGGCCGCGCGCCGTTTCGCACCGTCATGAGCAGAGAGATGACCCCCGCCAATATCCGGGCGCTGGCGGCTCGCCATCACCTCGCGCTGGAGCTGGAGACCGGGTTCGATTGGGCGCGGGCCACGAGGCGGAAAGGGCCCGGCGCTCTGCTCAAATCGGTTGGATTCGCACTGGAGGCTCCCAGCCGTGTCGTCAGCATCGTCAGCCAAGGCCGATACCGGCCGGATCTGAGCGAGTACAGCTACGTCTTCCGGAGGACCGCGTGATCATACAACCTGTCATCCTCGCCGGCGGCTCCGGCACCCGGCTCTGGCCGGCTTCGCGCCAGAGCCACCCCAAGCAGTTGCTGGCTCTGGTGGGCGACCACACCTTCCTGCAAGAGACGGCGCTGCGGCTAAGGACGCTCGGTGAGGCCGCGGCGGCGGAAGCGGCCCGCGACGGCGCCCCAGCGGCCAAGACAGCCGCGGGGGCCAAAGCCGGCCCCGCGCCCGGCGGCGCCCTCACGGTCGCCGAGCCCATCGTGGTCACCAGCGAGGACTACCGTTTCATGGTGGCCGATCAACTGCGGGACGTGGGCGTCACGGCCCCCCGCATCGTGCTCGAGCCTGTGGGCCGCAACACGGCGCCGGCCCTCACGGTGGCCGCGCTCCTACCCAACGGCAACGGGGCCGGCAGCCACGACCCGGGTGACGCCGGGGCGGCCGATCCGGTGCTCTTGGTGGCGCCCTCCGATCACCTCATTCGCGACGTCCCCGCCTTCCTCGCGGCCGTCGCCGAAGGCGCCGCCCAGGCCGAGTCGGGGCTGCTGGTCACCTTCGGCATCGTTCCCGACCGACCTGAGACCGGCTACGGCTACATCCGCGTGGACGGGCCCCTCCCGGGGGCCTCAACCGCGTGCGTGCTGGCCGGCTTCACTGAGAAGCCCGACGCAGCCACCGCGGCGGACTACCTGGGCTCCGGCGACTATCTGTGGAACAGCGGCATCTTCATGGTCAAGCGTTCCGTGTGGCTGGCCGCCATCGAGCGCTACCGGCCCGATATCCTGGACGCCTGCCGCAAAGCGCTGGAGGGTCGCGACACCGACGGGCTCTTCGTGCGTATGGACGCGGACGCTTTCGCCGCCTGTCCGGCGGATTCCATCGACTACGCCGTCATGGAGAGAGTCGGCGCCGCGCAGAACGCAGCGGCGGCGGGGGCGGCGACGCCCGCCGCGGCGCCCCCACAGGCCTCAGCCCCCGGTGGCGCCCCCGCCCAGGCCGTAGTGGTGCCGCTGGACGCCGGCTGGTCCGACGTCGGCGCCTGGGGAGCCCTCTGGGCGGTCTGCCCCCACGACGACTCCGGCAACGTGGCCCAAGGAGACGTCATTCTTGAAGACACCCGGGACACCTTGGTGCACGCCGATTCTCGTCTGGTCACGGTGCTCGGCGCCGACGGCCTGGTGGTGGTCGAGACCGCCGATGCCGTACTGGTGGCGTCCAAGGACAAGACCGAGGACCTCAAGCGGCTGGTCGCCCACGTCCACGACGGCCATGCCGAGATCACCATCCACCACCGCCGCATACACCGGCCCTGGGGCCGCTTCGACTCCGTCGACAGCGGGGAACGCTTCCAAGTCAAGCACATCGTGGTCAGCCCCGGAGCATCCTTGAGCCTACAGCTCCACCACCACCGGGCCGAGCACTGGGTGGTGGTGCGCGGTGTGGCCGAGGTCACCTGCGGCGACAAGACCTTCCGCCTGAGCGAGGACGAGTCCACCTACGTGCCCCTGGGCACTCCTCACCGCCTGGCCAACCCGGGACCCGAGCCGCTGGAGATCATCGAGGTGCAGTCGGGCGACTACCTGGGCGAGGACGACATCGTCCGCCTGGACGACGTGTACGGACGGCTGGACGAGCGGAACTAGGCGGCCGGGAGGCCAGCCTCCAACCAAGGTCGGTCGGAATCCTTCGCGGGCCGCTGGGATCATGAGCGTGCTTGCATCGTCACTGCGTTCTGCACGAGGAGCCGCCCATGCTAGGATATACGTGCATTACACGTATAGGGGATGACTTCATGAGGAAGAAGCTCACCATCACCGTCGCCGAGGACGTGTACGACGGTCTGCACAGCGTCATAGGATGCAGGAATATCAGCATGTTCCTGGAGACACTGGCCAGGCCGCATGTGGTCGCAGCGGATCTGGATGCCGCCTACGCCGACATGGCCTCTCACGGGACTCGAGAGCGTGAGGCGCTGGAGTGGGCGGAAGCGGGGATCGCCGACTTCGGCCTCGAGGACGGCTGTGCGGCGGGGTGAGGTGTGGTGGGTGGCCTTTGGGCCCTCATACGGCGGCGAGATCAGGAAGGACCGACCGGCGATCATCGTCAGCAACGATGCCTCCAACCGCCACCTGAACCGGGTACAGATAGTACCGCTCACCAGCAACACCGAACGCGTGTACCCCAGTGACGCCCTGGTGACCCTCGCCGGTACACCCATCAAGGCCATGGCCGACCAGTTGACCACCGTCGCCAAGAGCCGCCTCACCCACCCGGCCGGCGTTGTCTCGCCTGCCGACCTCCGACGGGTGGAGCAGGCCATCAGAGTGCAACTCAGTCTGGGGAATGCCGGGTCGGCGGTCGCCGACGTCTGAGTAGCGGCCCGGGGTGCGACTCGCCGCGGCGAAGGCGGCGCGTATTCTCCCCGCCCTCGGCGTCAAGAAGTACCCATTCGACCGACGTGGATCCACAGGAAAGCGGGAAGCGATGGTGAAACTGGAATGATTGATCGCACCCTATCCTCGCCTCGGACGCGGAGGTCGTCACCGTGCAAGTGCCGTTCGTCGATCTGAAGACCCAGGGGAAGGGTCTGCTCCCCGACTATCAGGCCGTGCTGACCTCCGTGGTCGAGCGCGCCGCCTACATCATGGGACCGGATCTGGCCGATTTCGAACAGGAGTTCGCCCGGTTCTGCGCCTCTCCCTACGCCGTAGGCGTGAGCTCGGGCACCGACGCTCTCATCCTCGCCTACAAGGCGGCCGGCGTTGGTCCCGGCGATGAGGTCATCGTCCCGGCCAACACCTTCCTGGCCACGGCCGAAGCGGTCACCCACCTGGGCGCCACTCCGGTGCCGGTGGACGTTCTCCCCGACACCGCCAACATCGACCCGGCCGCCGTCGAAGCGGCGATCACCTCCCGCACCAGAGCCGTTGTCCCGGTGCACCTTTTCGGCCAGCCTGCCGATATGGATAGTGTGAACGAGATCGCCCACACGCACGGACTCGCGGTCGTCGAGGACGCCTGCCAGGCCCACGGCGCCACTCTGGGGGGACGGCCCACGGGATCGCTTGGCGACATCGCCGCTTTCAGCTTCTACCCCGGCAAGAACCTGGGCGCCCTGGGCGACGGCGGAGCCGTCACCACCGCCGATGCGGATATGGCCGAGCGGGTGCGGGTGCTACGCAACCACGGCGAGAAGACCAAGTCCAACCACGTGGAGGTGGGCTACTGCTTCCGTCTGGACAACCTGCAGGCCGCGTTTCTGCGCATCAAGCTGAAGCGCCTGCCCACGTGGAACAAGGCCCGCCGCGCCGCCGCCAAGCGCTACGACGAGCTGCTGGCCGGCGTTTCCGGAGTGACGCCTATGAGCGAGCGCGCCGATGTGGAGGCCGTCTACCACCTCTACGTGGTGCAGGTGGACGATCGCGACGCCGTGCGGGCCAAGCTCGACGGCGCCGGCATCGGCACGGGCATCCACTATCCCAAGCCCATCCACCTACAGCCCGCGTACGCACACCTGGGCCACAAGCCGGGGGCTTTCCCGGTGTCGGAGAGTCTGGCCGAGCGTATCCTTTCGCTGCCCATGTTTCCCGAGATCACCTCGGAGCAGATAGACTACGTGGTGGAGCAGCTCGCGGAAGCGGTGGCATGACGGAGACACCGGGATGACAGAGGCGGCGTCATGAAGAAGGTAGCCATCATCGGCTACGGGTACTGGGGGCCCAACCTCCTGCGCAACTATATGGAACTGGCCGGCGCCTGGGTCGAATGGGTGTGCGACAGCCGTCCCGAAGCCCTTGCCAAGGCCGCGTGCCGCTACCCGGCGGTGGCCGGCACCACCGACTACGAGCAGGTGCTCGCCGACCCCAAGGTGGACGCGGTGGTCATCGCCACCCCCATCTCCAGCCACTTCTCGCTGGCCAGAGCCGCACTGCTGGCCGGCAAGCACGTATTCGTGGAGAAGCCCATGACCGGCGGCACCGCTGAGGCGCGGGAGCTGGTGGAGCTGGCCGCGTTGCGCGGGCTCACCCTCATGGTGGGCCACACCTTCGTCTTCAGCCCGCCGGTGCGCAAGGTCAAAGAGATCATCGACGCCGGTGAGTTGGGCGACATCTTCTTCATCACCTCGTCGCGTGTCAACCTGGGTCTGCACCAGAAGGACGTGAGTGTAGTGTGGGACCTCGCCCCTCACGATCTTTCGATCCTGCACTACTGGCTCGGCGAGACTCCCAGTACCGTCTCCGTAGCCGGACGGGCCTGCATCAACCCCGGCATACCGGATGTGGCCTTCATCAACCTGCGCTTCCCCTCCGGCATCCTGGCCGAGCTGGAGGTAGCCTGGCTCTCGCCGGTCAAGCTGCGCCGCACCGTGGTGGTGGGGAGCAAGAAGATGCTCCTCTACGACGACACCGAGAGCGTGGAGAAGGTCAAGATCTTCGACCACGGCGTCGATTTTCGGGACCCTGAGACGTTTGGGGAGTACCAGCTCTCGTACCGCACCGGCGACATCCTTTCGCCCAAAGTGGGCGGGAGCGAGCCGCTCTTCGTGGAGGCCTCCCATTTCATCGAGTGCCTGGAGACGAGTACGCCACCCATCACCGATGGCGCCGCCGGTCTGGCGGTAGTGGCCTCACTCGAAGCCGCCGATTGGTCGCTGCGCAACGACGGCGCGAGCCAGACCATCGGCCTGCCGGTCCCGGCGACGGGAGACGCGGGCTCATGAGCGAGTTCGCCCCCGGCGTCCAGCTCGCCCCCGGCGCGGAGATCGGCCCCGGAGCCGACCTGCAGCCGCCCTGCATCATCGGCAAGGCGCCGCGGGGCGCGGCCGAGGGAGAGCTCCCCTTGCGCATCGGCGCCCACGCCACCGTGCGCCCCTTCACCACCATCTACGCGGGCAACGTCATCGGCGACCGGCTGCAGACCGGCCAGGGCGCGTCCGTCCGCGAGGACAACGTGCTGGGCGATGACGTCTCGGTGGGCACCAACGCAGTCCTTGAGTTCGGCAACCGCATCGGTGACCGGGTGCGCATCCATTCCGGCTGCTTCTTGGAAATGGTGACCATCGAGGACGATGTCTTCGTGGGGCCGAACGTGGTCTTCACCGACGATCCGCATCCCATGAACTGTCCCCGCTACAAGGAGTGCAAAGGCGGCCCGATAGTGCGCCGCTTGGCCCGCATCGGGGCAAACAGCACCATCCTGCCCGGAGTCGAGATAGGCGAGAACTCGCTCGTGGGCGCCGGGTCTGTGGTAGTGCGCGACGTCCCCCCCGGCGCCGTGGTCGCCGGCAGCCCCGCCCGGGTGATCAAGCAGGTGAGCGACCTCACCTGTCCCCCTGGGTTCTTCGCCCATCCCTATGACTGGGAGCCGTACCGTCAGTGAGCCCTACCCCCCCAACAGAGCACGATCCCTGGAAGACCGCCGGCCGCACTGAGCGCGCCGACGCAGACTCTCACGAACCCACGGTGGTCCGCCGCCGGGCGGCGCCCCCGGTGCCGGTCGCGACCGACCGGGGGCCGATCGTCTCCGGGATCGTCATCATCGTCCTTCTGTGCGCGGTGTGCGTCGGTCTGGCCTTCCAGAGCGGCGGCTACAGCCCCAGAACATGGCTCACGTCACTCGCCGGGGTGGCGGCCCTCGCCCTGGTGGTGAGTCTGGCCGGCCCCACGGTCTCGTCAGGGCGCTTTCAGAAGGTGCTGCTCTGTCTGTTCGGACTGCAGACGGCATGGACCGCCGCCAGCCTCGCCTGGGCTTCGAGTACGGCCAACGCGTGGGAAGAGGCCAACCGGACGCTGTTCTTCGCCATCGTGCTGGCCCTGGTGTTCGCAGCGGTGCGCTGGTCGGGCCGCCGGGGACTGAGGGCGCTGGTGACACTCCTCATCGCCGTTGTCGCCGCGGTCGCGCTGTATGTCGTCATCAGCCTGGCCGTCAGCGTGCGCCCCGAAGACTTCTTCGTCCGGGGGCGGCTCAACGCCCCCATCGGCTACTTCAACGCCCTTTCATGCTTCCTCATGATCGGTTTCTGGCTGGCCCTGGGCTTGGCCAGCGCTCCCACGGCCGGGACCCAGGCCCGCGCCCCGGGAGAACCGGCCCGGGAGCGGTTCCCCCGCTTCCTACAACCGGTGTTGCTGGCCGCCGCCGTCCTCTTTGTCGAGGTAGCCTTGTTCCCGCAGTCGCGGGGCGCACTGTGGACGTTCTTCTTGGCCCTCCCCTTCTTCGTCATCCTCTCACCCAATCGCTTCCGAGCGCTCACCGATTTGGTCATCGTGGTGGCGCCGGTTGTCATCTTCTGGGACAGGCTCAACGGCTTCTACGCCGCTGACAGTGCCCGGGAACCCCTCAGCGAGGCGGTTGGGACCGTGCTGCCGGCCCTCGGCTACTCCGTGGCCGTGGCAGTGGGTCTCTGGATCGTCAGCTGGCTGGTGGAGCGCTGGCTGGCCCCCCTGTCCCGCGCCGCCGTCAGGTGGGTGGGCATCGCCCTTGTCGTGGTCGCGCTGCTGGGTGCGGGCGGAGGCCTCATCTGGGCCCACGTAGAGACCGGCGGACTTGGGGGCTACGTGCAGGACCGCTGGGACGAGGTGGTGAGCGACGCGGGCACCGGGAACGAGGGGCAGAGCCGGTTCACGGCGGTGGGGTTGAACGGCCGCCTGCGCCAGTGGGAGGTGGCCGCCGCCGCTTTCGTCGACGAACCCCTTCTGGGCATAGGCGCGCAGAACTTCGAGATCTACTGGTACGAGCACCGCGCCGACGCGTTCGCGGTCAAACAGCCACACAGCCAGCCCATGCAGCTTCTGGCTGAGCTGGGCGCGCCCGGCCTGGTTCTATGGCTGGCCTTTGTGATCGGCGCGATGATCTACGCGGGCCGGCTGCGGTTCCGGCCCTTGGGCCGTTCCTATCAGGCCGTTGTCGCCGCCATGATGACCGCCGTCATCTCCTGGTTCATCCATTCCTCGGCCGACTGGATCTGGCAGATGACCGCGACCACCTTGCCGGCCATCATGCTCTTGGGCGGACTCGTCGCTGCCACCGGAAAGGGGCCGGACGCCGTGACGGCCGAAGCGCATTCGTGGCGCGGCCTGACGAGACCGGTGGCCGCTCTGTTGGCCGTCCTTGCCATCGTGTCGGCCGTTCTTCCCTACTTCTCCATACGCTACTGTGAGATGGCCGCCAGGGCCGGCTCCCTCGAGCAGGTCACTGCCAAGGCAGACACCGCCGCCGCGCTCGACCCCACGTCGGTCCTGCCGTTCAGCGTCCGTGCAGGAGCGCACCGTCTGGCGGCTCTTGCAGCGGCCGAAGGATCGCCGGAGCAGATCGAACAGTTCAAGCTGGAGGCCCAGGCCTGGGCGGAAGCCATCGACCGCGAACCCGACGGGTGGCTCTACTACTACAACGCGGCTCGGGCCCATCTGGCCGTCCGGGACGCGGTCCTGGCGGTGGATCCCAATCTGGCGCAGGAATCGGAGGAGTGGGCCCGAATCTACCTGGAAGATGCAAGCCGTCTCAACCCGCTGTCGAATGGGGTACGGGCGCTGCAGGAGGCCTTATAGGTTCTAGGAATACTGCCGATAGGGAAAGAGTTGACAGTAGGACGCGTTGGTGGGTATGCTGTATCTAACTAGCCGCGCGTGCGGTCGTGGGGGTGTGTCCAGCCCTTGGGCCGGTCTCGACCGGTAGTGATACGAGGTACCAGAGGTATCTGTAGGAAACAGTGGCTGAAGGGAGATGGGTATGGGTAAGAAGTTACTACTGTTTGTGATGGTGACCGTGCTGATGGTCTTCGGACTGGCGACGGCTGCACTGGCCGCCACTCCCCAGGACATCTACGACGACTACACGGGAGCTGACGGTAGCGCGGTCGGCAGCCTGGAAGGCACCTACACCGACGCTGAGCTGCAGGCGTACCTGGACGATCCCCTGATCGACCAGTACGGTGATCCGACGGTAGTCGGTGAGCTCGACGCGCTGGTGACCTCCATGCTCGAAGACGGGCAGGATGAGTTCCCCATGACCGGTGCTGAGCTCAC
>JAFGIH010000515.1 GCA_016929985.1 Thermoleophilia bacterium
GCTCAGACTGGCCGTGTAGAGCGGCAGGCTGGGGTTCTCGACCAAGTAGGCCGCGAGCAGGTCGTTCGGGTCGTCGGGGTCGGTGGTAAGTGTCAGCCTCTTGCGCTCGCCGACGGCGATGCGCAGCAGCGGCTCGATCGGCAGATCCTGCGAGGAGCCACAGGGCCCCCAACCTCACTCGCCCTGCTGCTCAAGGCGCTTGAGCCCCTCCTTCACCTCTCTTATACCGGTGTGTCTCTCCAGAGCCGACTCCAACAGGTCCGTGAACTCATCCTCCTGGCCGTAGCGCTTCAGCATCCGCTCTCTGACTGCGTGGGCGGCCTGCGCCGGGGCAAGCTCCATGAGGGCATCCGCTGCCGCGCCGGCCTCTGCTTCCCACTGGGTCTGGAGGATCCACTCTCTCAGCATGCCGACCGCCTGCTCCTTCTGGTCCGCGGTCAGTGTGCCCGCAGCGCTGCTGATCGCCGCTGCGATGGTACAGCGGACCCTGGACCGGTCTTCTCGCGACGCCTGCTCCAGCAAGTCCGGAAGCAGCGACGTATCGGTCACAAGCCGGAAGTCGCCACCCTCGGAAGGGCCTGCAAGCTCCCCAATCGCAACGGCGGCGGCCATTCGCACCCCCGCATCCTGGTCTCCCAGCATCCCGACCAGCCATTCCTTGCTCAGCGGCATGAACTCCGCAATATGGCACGCAATCGCCGCGGAGCCCTCGTAGCCCGACAGCCTGGCCCTCTCCGCCAGCCAGTCCATCTTCCGCCCGAAGTCACGCTCCTCCGCGGGAGAGAGCGGCCTGTCCACAACGGCAACGGAGATGGTGTTCGAAGTCAGGTCACCCGACACCGGGCGGGACCCGCCATCCGGGTCCAGCGTGACCATCGTCTCTTCCAGATGGCACTTGACCTGCAACTCGTGCTGCCCCACGGGCAGGATGGGCAGGACGCGCCTGAAGGTTGTGGAAGCACCGGGGCTGAGCACAAGCACATCCCCCGCCAGCAGCCGCAGGCCGGCGAAGCTGCTTTGGCCGGCCCCATCCACGGAGACGCCGAGCGGATACCCCCTGCTTCCCCCCGGCCCCGACAGCGGCACGCGCTGAACCTCGGACGACTCGTTCCTGAAGCTCACTTCGAGGACCAGGGGCTGGCCGAAGGCCAACGACGTCTTAGCGGCAGAGAGCACGACCGTGACGGGGGCTCGTTCACCGTCTGCTCCGGCTGTGGCCGTTCCGATTGCTGCCGAGGCGATCACCACCGCGAGCAGGGAAGCCCGGATGAAGGAGATCAGCCCACGCGGGCCCCCCGCAGATACCACCCTTAGCTCTCGGTCCATCTCACCAGTCCTCTCTAGGGGCGGTCCAGGGCCTCGAGTATCCCGTCCGCCTGCGGCGTCACACGCAGCCCCTGCCCAACGCCGTACAGGAACCCCTTGCCAGGATCCTGCCATCGTAGTCGCTTCCGGATGGCCGCCGCGGCCCCCTCCTGATCCAGCGTCAGGTAAGCCACGGCAGCCCGGCCCGCGAGACTGTCCGACTGCGTCTGCAGCACATAGCGGCCGAGAAGGTCACCTGCCGTCTTCCTCTGTGCACCGGTCAGCTTGCCGGAGGCACTCTCGAGGACGGAGACCACGGCCGCACGTGCTTTGACGTCGTCTTCCTCTGCGCCTATCTCCATGACCCTGGACACCAGTTCTGCACGAGCCCGTGGGTCGAGACCCCCATCCCGATCGAGAGCGCCCCCAAGGGCGTACGCCGTGGAGGCGCGCACCTGGGCGTCTGCGTCCGCCAGCATGACGTTGAAGTATGGCGCGCTCGAAGGCAGGTACCACGCCAGATGCCGCGCCACCGATATCTTGAGCCACGGCTCGGAGTCGCGCATGGATTCGGCCAGACGCCGCACGCCGGACGGCGTCAACGCCGGCTGCCCGCCGGCGACGGGGCCCGCGATTCGCACCCGCACCTCGTTGGACACAGCGAGTCCAGTCCACGCGTTGGCCGCAGGGCTCGCATCGGCGGGGCCCGCTGCACGTGTGACGTGGCAACTCGCCTGCAGGACGTGCTCGCCGAAGGCCAGAACCAACCCGGAGAACTCGAAAGCGGCCTCCTGCCCGGGGTCCAAGAGGAGGGCGTCTCCCCACGTGGGAACCGCTGCCACCACAGGCAGCGGGGGGGCGCCATCCGACACCCTGTGCACGGCTGCCGGGATCCCATCCGGGGGGCCTGACAGCGCGACGCTGAGCCGCCGGTCTGACCGGTTCTGTAGTGTGACCGTCAGACCGACGGTCTCGCCGTAGGCGTACTCCGGCTTGGCGGATGCCAGCCGGACCTCGAGTGCCTGTGCCGGCTCCTCCGCACCATCGGCCGCGACCGCAGGCAGGGCGAGAATGGCGATGGCGCACAGGGCTGCTGCTGCTCTCACCTGATGGCTCCTTCTAATCGCGGTAGCCCATTCGCTTCTGCAACTCCTCGATCTGCTCATCTTCCCAAGGCGGGAAGGTCCCATTCCTGATGTAGCCAGCCGGATCCTCGAATATCCACCACCAGTAGCCACAACCCATCCGGACAGGGTCGTTGCTCCCTTCCCAAGTGTGTCCTCCTACCTGATGGTACCCGATCTCGTGGGCAACAGTGTAGGCGAAGATATGCGCCACCACTGTGGGAGTGCACCACAGCTCACTACTCAGGTCTGCCCTTGTCGTCCGACTCTTGGGCGCTTCCCTGTACCGGCCGTCCGTCAAGCTCACTATGCCCTTCTCGAGCTTGTGGTCCCTGGCCATCACGTGGCAGAAATCGGCCTCCTGCTTCCCGAAGGCATACAACCCCACGCCGATGGAGAGGTCCTTCTCGACGACTATGAACTCGTTCTCGGCCTTTGCGCGGGCCCAGCCGCTGCCGTTCCAGTGCTTGGCCCAATCCTCATCGCCCTCGCCATCCTCCCTGCACCAGATCACATCGACTGGCGGGTCAACGAGAGGAGCCGGTGGCTGGCCATCAACGGTCACGGCGAAGGCGTTTGTCCCGAATATGGCAATGAGGTCTTGCTCTACGACGCCCGTCTCAAGGAGTATGTGGTCGTTGTTCTCCCCGCCCTTCCAAGCAGCGGGATCTACGTAGATCTTCATGGTGACTGGCCCGGCGGCCGTTTCCTTCCCACAGCCGGCGCACGCCACCACGACGAAGACAGGCAGCAGTAGGGTGAGGTAGCGCACAGGTCACTCCTCGACCTGGAGGTGGAGGCTACCACCGTCCTCGAAGTAAATGAGGGGATCGTCGTTGATCCCATCGACGGTGAAGGGCCAAGGGATGATCGGGTCGTCCGGCGACGACCGGTAGGTGTGGTAGCCTGGGATCGGGCTGGGCGTCAGCAACGTGGCTTCCCGCTCCCTTAAGGCAGGAGCGTGCTCAGGGGGCGGCTGAGCTGGTGTGACCCCATCTTCCTCGACCGGCCAGACCGTGACCTGGAGTTCCCCTGGAGGATCTGCCAGGCCCTCCTCTTTGACAAGGACCTGGGCCACGAGGAAGTAGCTTACAGTCCCTCCGAGGTCGATCTGGTCTATAGGCGTAAACACCCCGTCCTCGAGCCTCCCCAGGCTGAGTTCCGGCACGGGCCGGAAAGTGACGACATTCGCGCAGGTGAGGTCCCCGAGGTCCGCCCGGTAGATGCCGTCCACGACACCGGGTCCGGCGGCCAGGGCCTCGGCATTCGCCGTGAACCAGGACAGGGGCGGCAAGGCCTCGCCTACGACGATCTTGACTTCGTCCGGATACTCCGGATCGAAGTAGACCTTGCCACTGCCGTACTCGACTGTAGTCTCGTCGGACGGGTCTACCTCTTCGTCGTCGGGCACGAAGCGGCCC
>JAFGIH010000007.1 GCA_016929985.1 Thermoleophilia bacterium
ACGGACCAGCCGCCGCTTTCCCCCAGGGGGCCGTTGTCGTCTCCCAGGACGAAGGACCGCAGTTCGCCCTCGAGGTCCTGTGTCCAGTAGACGTTCACGAAGCCCCCGCCGGTGTCCACCGCTTGGGCGTCCGGGTAGACATCACGAAGCTGGTCAGCGATCTTGGTGGCTCTGGCGGTGTCCATCTAGCGCCTCCCTTCGGCCATGGGGCGGTAGTCGCGGCACGGGCTAGAGCCCGGGCAACCCTCGGGGCAGTCGGGGTGGCCAACCGGGAACCCCGGTTCGCGGGCCAGGCAGGTGACGAT
This sequence comes from Thermoleophilia bacterium, assembly GCA_016929985.1. The sequence goes on from JAFGIH010000007.1 coordinate 306, forward strand.
GGCGCATGTGCCGCAGTGGTGCTCGGGGTAGGGGTAGGTCACGTCCGGGGCTTCCTTCTCGGCCTCGAGGGCCGCGCGATCGGCGGCCTCAGCCTCGGCCACGACCTCGTCGACGGTCGGGCGCTCCTTGAAGGGCCCATCGTCGTGCGGGGTCTCGAGGGGCGGCGTGATACGATTCGCCATGGTAGGACCTCCGTTCCTATCCGGGCCCGGGGCGTTGGCGCGCCGCCGGGCCGTCCTTGTTGGGTAACACAGTAACGCACACCCGGCGGGGCAAGTCCAGCAGGCGTTCGAGGTGCGGAACGCGTCACCATGGATACCCGCACTCATCCTCGGGTTCCTGCGCACTCCAAGCATCGTGAAACTCCTGGCGCATGAGATACGATCCGCCACCGACCCCAACCGCCCGCAGACGCCGGCCCGTTTTGCGGTAGTACTCGCGCGCCGCGGCGAGCAGAGAACTGTTGATGCTCGTGTGGCTGCGCCCCTCTACCCGCACCAGGGCGAAGGCGAGTCCCGAGTCCCAGAACTCATCGATAGCCGCACGCCAGTCCACGAAGTGTTCCCTGTCCGGCTTGCTCGGCGGGGGCATGTCGAACCCGTACACCAGCTCCACTTCCAATGCCGGCTTCCCTCGCCAGGCCGCCTCCTGCGCCCGGCTGTAGATATTTGATTGCCAAGGCTCCATTGTCATCGATGATCACCCATGGCCGTTGCCGTGGTCCTGGGTCAGGTGTCGCAGGCTGGCTTTGAACGCCTCGATCTGAGCCTGGTCTTTGGCCAGGGCCAGAAAGCCGTTGAGCGTCGATCGGCACATCAGGACCATTTCGCGCGTGCCGTCTTCCGCCTGCAGGATAGGGAAGCCGCGCGTGTCGAATCCCACCACCTCGAAGAGCTGGCCCATGGCCGGATCTCCGCCCGGCGCGTTCGCTTCCAGAGTCGGGAGACTCCCGGGGGACCTGGGCGGAGGGCCGGGTACGTCCGGCTTGGCGCACTCGGCCGGGAAAGGATCCGACCACCGGTAGATGCCCTTGCGCACACGCGAGACCCCTAGTTCCGGGTAGCGTTCCGCCAGGCGGTGCAACGCAGCGGCCGCCTGGTTGCCTCTCAGGCCGATGGCCCGCTCGACCTCGGTGGTGTGGATCGAGATGTTGGCGTGCTCTCGCAAGTACTCCAGCACGTAATCCTGAATCGTGCGGTGCCGGCTCGCCTTCATCAGACCACGCTCCTTCCCTCGACCCCGCGCTCCATCCGAGCGCGTGTCCGGTGGAAGAGCCAGTGCTGCGCCTCCTCGAGCTTGGTGATCGCGAGCGCGTTCTCCCGGCACCGGAAGTCGCCCTGCTGGAAGCTCCGGAGGCGGTCGAGGCAGATGGCGATCAGGACCTCTTGGGTCAGGCCGTTGGGGCCGGCTTCGGCGATCGGCCCCTCTTGGAACCGGATGCCCTGCTCGGTCCCGTCCGGGGTGCTGACCAGGTAGCGGTGGCTGGCACCGCCGGCCCCCGGGCCGTCGAGTACTTGGATCCGGATCTGGTCGTTCGTGGGGTTCACTTGGTGCTCGGTGATCTCACGCATTCTCGTTCTCCTTCCGGTGGTTTCTCCACGCCCCTGCCTGTGGGCAGGTGACGAAGTGGCTCAGGTACCGAGGCTGGCCCGGGTAGAGCGCCTCGGCGGCCGCGGCGTTCTTGCACACCTTGGCCATCTTGCCCACCACCACGACGTTGCCCTCGGGCGTGGGGTCTTCGTCGACCGGCATGCGGCCGCCCCCTGCCGTCTCCAGCCACGTGATACGGGCTCCGCAGGATCTGCAGGCACTCATGGGGCAGGCTCCTTCCTCACGTACTCGTGGCCCATGAACAGGATGGTCTCGTGGCTGTCGCTCGGGCGCGGCTCGTAGCAGCCGGCAGACAGGTCGGTCACCGGTAGGGCGTCGTCCGGCGGCCGCCAGATCAGTTCCGCGCCGCCCGGCAGTATGTAGCGCCGTCCTGCGAGGCTCTGCGCGTTCGCCAGTTCCCCCAGGAGCCGTTGCCGCTCGTTCGATAGCGCCTGCAGGGCATCGAGCACGTCACCGCCGGCGTTCATGATTCGGCAGACAATCGCGTCGTGGTACATCAGGTCGCACAGGCGCGGGTCTTCGGTCTGGTCGCTCATGGGAGCCTCGCGATGAACCGCCTGCACAGCTCGTAGACGGCCATCATCTGTTCCCGGGTCAGACGGTAACCGTCCATCACGTGGGCCTCCGTGTCGCCGGCGGCCAGCGCGTCGACCACGACCAGCACCGGGATCCGGGTCCCCTCCAGGCGTGTCCGGCCGAAGCAGGTGTCCGGCGTGCTCACGATCCCGGGGACCCAGGGCAGGGCTAGGCGTCTCATGGGGTGGCTCCGTCTGCGTCGGGGTCTGAGGCCTCGGCCGCGCCCTCTGGGGGCCGGTCGTGGACTAGGGCCTCGGGCGGCGCCACGATCCCGAGGATGTCTAGCGCATCAGTGAGCGACATGGCGTCGATGGCTGGTACTGCTTTGCAGGCCTCGTCTAGCAGGTTCCAGAGCCAGTCCGCGTCGCCGAACCTGGCTTGGTCCAGCACGTGCCACGCGGCCTCCAGCTTGGCGCTACGCTGGCTGTCGAGCACCATCCGGAAAGACTCTCGCAGCCACCTATGCTCATCTTCCAGCACGCCCAGGGCACCGGTCGCGGTCTCCAGCGCCACGGCCGCCTCGAGGGCGGCCTCGATCAATGCGAGGCTCTTCCGTCCGAAGTCGCGCAGGTCGATGTTGAGTGTTGGGTCACTCATGGCTTCACGCTCCTCAGTGTGGCGGCCGGCACCACCGCCAGGTCGCCGTCGAAGTCCACCAGGGCGTTCTGCCGGCGCCCCGGCCCTTGGGTCGGCAGGAGCACGAGCCTGCCCTCGCGGCCGCGGTAGTGGCTCCGGCGGCCGCAGCACCGCACCGGGTACTCGGTGTCAAGCCAGCGGTATTTCAATGCCGTGCCTCCTCAGCAGGTCGTCGGGTACGGTCATGAGCCCCAGGCGGCCCCGGTAGGGGATGGGCTCGGAGAAGATCACCGGGTCGGCAAGGACCCATCCCACCTGGCCCTTCTCGTACCATGGCGACGCGCAGTCGCGCCGGCAGTCGACCAACTCCACCTGCCCCAGGATGGCTCCGCGGGTGTGGGCGGCGTGCCAGCGGTCGAGGTCGTTGCGCCTCAGAGACGCGCTCAGCCGGTTCGACTGCCACGTGGCCTCATACGGCAGGGCGCAGAGCCCGGCGCTGGCCCAGGGGTCCTCGAGGGCGCCAGCGTGGATCAGCAACGGGCCCCGGTATTTGGTGGCCCAGGTCCGGTTCTCCACGTCCTTGGCCTCCATCAGGATCCAGGCGGCCCAGGGCTGGCGGACGCTCAGGCACTTCATCTGGCCACCTCCTCTGGCGGCATGGTCTGGAGCCGGAAGACCATATCGCCGGTGTCTGGATCGACGGAGCTCGTGAGTGTCTCGCGTGTCCCTACGGACGAGATGTTGACTCTCGGGATCCGGAGTGTGCCGCCCTGGGACCGGATGATGGCAGCCAGTACTGTCAGGATGTCGCGCCGGAATCGGTCATGTCTGGTCTTGTGCTCTTCGAGCTGGCTCAGGAGATAGGCTTCGTGGTCAATCCCCATGCGGCACCTCCGATCTCCGGCGGTAGGGTCTCGGGGGCCGGTCGATCCCCACGGCCCATGCTCCGTGGGTCAGGCGCGACACGACGCTCTCCCCGACCCGCTCCACCAGGACGGCGGCCTTCCACTCCGTGGTGATCACCGTGGGGAGCTCGTCCCGGTACCGGGCCTCGATGATGCCGTAGAAGGTCGCCTCGACCCACGAGATGTCCCGGCCCGGGTGCACCTTCCCCAGGTCGTCCAGGAACAGCACCGGCGCGGTCTCGGCGTGCTCCTGCCACCGGTTGGCCGTCACGGTCGCCTCTCGGTCGGTGAAGCCGCGCCGGATCCTGTCGACCAGCGTGCCGGCGTTCAGCCAGTACGCGGGTTGCTGGTCCGCCAGGAGTGCGTTGTGGACGCAGGCGGCCAGGTAGCTCTTGCCGCTCTGGACCGGTCCCACCAGCAGGAGGTTGGGCCGTGGATCCGCTCTTAGCCAGCGTTTGGCCGCATTGAGGGCCGCGGCGTTGTGGGGTCCCTCGAGGAAGTCCGCGAAGGTCACCTCTGCCAGCCGGGCGCCCAGGTGGCCGTCGCGGTACTGGGCCATGGTGCGATCGAAGCGTCGACGGTACTCCTCGGCCGCCTCGGCCCTCTGCTTCGCATCCAGGCAGTCCGCACACACCGGCGGCACAGGGACCGGCCGCATCTCCTCGAGGTACCTCACGTATCGCTGCTGGCACTCGAACTCCTGCCCGCAGATCGCGCACGTGACCCGGACGGTCTCACTCCCATTCTCCGTGCTGGCTACGTCCATCATCTCGCCGAGTCTTTGCACGGGCACCTCCCTTCAGGTCGTTCACCACGTCCACCAGGTGGGCGGGGCTCTTGTTGTTCTCGAGGGACTGCCGTATCGCTTCCTGCATGACCGTCGGGTCGACGCCGGCCTTCCAGATGTCCCCGATGGCCTTGGCGAAGTGTCCCTTCTTTGACCCCGTCATGGTGAAGCCGATCTCGCGTGCGTAGTCGACCAGGTAGGCCACCATGGTGCCGGCGTTGGGCGGTTCGGTGTCGCTCTTGGGTCGAGAGCCGTTCCCGGATGGCTTTTCCTGGTCCGGGTTGGCGTCTCCGAAGTCGATGTCGGCGAATTCGTCCACGTCGGTCGCGGTTTCCGCGACCCCTACGGGAATATGGTTTAGGACAGGACTGGACAGGACAGGACAGGACAGGACAGGGGTTTCGGTACGGTTACCGTATGGTTGGGCTACGGTTACCGTATGGTTGGGTTGGCTTGGAATCAGGTCGAGATCGAGGACGTATTCGTTGATGGTATAGGTGCCTCCGCGGCCCGTGTCCTTGCGCTCGACCTGGCGGCTCTGGTAGGTCACCCAGGGGGGCAGCGGCAGGTCTGGGCTCTGGGGGTTGCGCGGGTGCTCGTGCTGGTGGAATGTCCGGAGGAAGAAGTAGCGCTTGCCGTCCGCCTGGTAGGGGATCAGCTTCCCGGTCGCGACCATCTCATCGCGCCATGTCTCGAGCAGTGCGATCGTGATGTCTTCGTCCATCGGGCTGGGCCACAGGAGCAGCTTCCAGCCGAACGGATCATCCTCGAGGCACCCGGAGTCCTCCGCCAGGGCCCACAGGCCGCGGTATGTCTGGCGCTTGTCACGGGGCCACCGCAGGAGCTCCGGGTCGGTCCAGAAGTCCGCCTTGACCATGCGGTTACGGAGTCGGGCCATCCACCCCACCCTTTCTCACATTGCAGTAGTTGCAGAGCGTCTGGAGATTCGCCAGTTCCAATAGGGCTCCGCCTCGACACCGCGGTTTGATGTGGTCGAGTTGCAGATGCCGCCGCTCGAGGTCTTGGGGTGTCATGGCCCGGCGCCCGAAGTCTCCGATCGTGTAGCGACCGTCGTACTCTTCCCTGGGGACGTCCGCGGGCCGGTACCCACAGATCTGGCATGTGAAGTCATCACGCAGAAAGACCTCCCGGCGCAGACGACGGGCTCGGGCGGATCTCCGAAAGTCAAGTGGCCAACGCGACGGCTCGGGTTGATGGTTGGCCATCACATCGCTCCAGCGCGCCCCGAGTGTGGAGCCGGCGACGATGGCGTGATAGGCTTCATCCGCACACCTCGGCGCGTTCGAGGGTTGCCGCGCCCCGGGAGTTCGCGCTCGCCGGGGCTCTCTTGTCTTGAATCACCATACCAGCCAGTGCGCACAAAGCCAGCCACTCCTCGAGGCAGCTCTTCTCGTCACGCGTGAGTTCGCGCGGGTTATGGATGATGAGGTCCGCTCTCTCGTGGCCGCAGTGGATGATGGCACCCAGTTTGCGACGGGATAGGAGTTCGATGGTGTGTTCTATGGGTCGCCACTGGAGTTCTTCAGCCGGGTACTTGACCGTGTGACGTCTGCGGCTCTTCATGTCGCGCCCCCGGGGGCCCAGTGGGTCTCCCGGATCCGGCGCAGGTCGTCGATGATGCCCAGCGTCACGATCCTGAACCGTAGGCGGGTGCAGCCGTCCAGGCCATCCAGCTCTTTGACCAGCCAGGCGACGTACTGGTCGTCTGTCACGTCGTAGGCCGGCATCGGTTTGCCGTTGCAGTTGGGCGGGATGATCTCGGTCGCCTTGAGCACGTCCGTGGGGATGAGGCCCCCGGGGTCCCTCTGGTGGAGGGCGGCCTGAGCGACCTCGATGGTGGCGCTCGTCATGTGAGTTCTCCTTGGTCTAGTTCCAGCCGGCCCCCGCAGCCGGGGCAGACGTACTCGAGCTCTTGCGCGTGGGCCAAGCAGACCTCGAGAGCGCAGCCAGGGCACCGGTACCGCATGTCCGGGCTCCGGTGGATCTCACCGCAGGCCTCACACCGTCCGTGGAAGCGCCCGCCGGTCACGTGCTCGACGACGTCCCTGGGCCTATGTCTCTCGGCCAGGGCTTGGCGCCGAGCCGCGCCGCGGGGGCGGTATCCGGGTGTCATGAGGAGCCTCCTTCCTCCGGGGGTGTGTGCCAGCCTTCGATGGTGATCACCGTCATGGGCTCGGCCCCCGTCATGATCCTGGGCGTGTGGAAGTGGCAGCGGTCGGCCGTGTCGTCGGGGATGATGCGCAGGCTGACGAGGGAGTCCTGGAACCACTTCTTGAGCGGCGCCTGGTTGTCGGAGTCCCGACGCCGGTGGGTTGGATACATCAGCACGGCATGGATCTCGACTCGCTCGAAGCCCCGGGGGCACTTGTTGCCATCGCGGTTGAGTTCGGCCCAGTAGACCTCCTGGAACTTCTCGCGCTGGCGGTCCCTCTTGGCCCAGTGCATGCGGTCATACTCGTTGAGGGACGGCGCCATCTCCGGGAAGCTGCAGACGTAGATCACGGGTTCCTTGGTCGGCTCACTCATCCCCGCCTCCCTTCGCCTCTAGAGCAGCAAGGGCAGCGAAGCCGTCGGCGTGCAACTCCAGTTCATCCCACACTCGGCAGATTGCATGCTTGAGGTCAATAGCGTCCCTGGTCAGAGAGTGGTCGTCGGCCTCTCCGTACTCCCGGCGCATGACCTTTAGTTCGTCCCACACCGCCTCCAGCCCCCGCACCCGCTCCACCTCGGCGGCGATGGCGCTGACCCCATAGAGCCGCTTGCTGACGAGGTCTTGGGTATCAGGACTCAGAAACTCGTAGTGTGGGTCATGAGCAACCTGCTCCAGCGGCCATCTCAGCAGTCCCCCCTCCACCAGCACCTGTTCGAGTTGGGCGCGGAGGTCGCGGAATACGTCAGCTAGACAGCGCGACGCATGCTCGCAGTCCACACAGGCCATTGTGTAGGGTTCGTCGCCGCATAGACCGACGCTCATCACATCGCCTCCGCCAGAGCGACAAGGTTTTCCAGCCATGCGGCGTGCTCAACCTTGTCGCCGCCCCACTCGCGATGCAACGCCAGCACCGCATCCCGCAGCGCCTCGGCCTG
>JAFGIH010000516.1 GCA_016929985.1 Thermoleophilia bacterium
AACAAGGTGATCATGCGGCGCGACTTGGCGTACTTTATCGTGGCCTACGCCATCGCCGTTCTCTGCGGTATCTTCGACATCGGGTTCTTCCGCTACATCGTCGCCGGGCTTCTGCTCGTCGGCTATGGCTTCTATGTTCGCCAGACCATGAAGAGCGAGGGCGATTTGGAGGGGGAGTGCCGCGCCCTTTACTTCCACCGCACGGCCGAGTCTCCCCAGCTGGGCCGGGTGATTCTGCAGCTCATCGTAGCCCTGGCGTGCATCATCTTCGGAGCCGACCTCTTTGTGGAGCAATTGATCAAGATAGCGGATTCCGCCGGCGTGCCCGCCCTTGTGATCTCGCTGCTCATCACGCCGGTGGCCACGGAGCTTCCCGAGAAGTTCAACAGCGTCATGTGGATGCGGCAGAAAAAGGATACCTTGGCGTTGGGCAACATCACTGGCGCGATGGTGTTCCAGAGCACCTTCCCGGTGGCCATCGGCATGGTCTTCACCGACTGGCGTCTCTGGGGCGAGGGCGACTGGCATGCGGCCGTCGCGGCCGGCGTTGCCATTTTCTCGGGCCTGATCTTGTACGGCCGGCTTCGCTTCTTCGAGAAGGGGTTTGGTGTGGGCTCGCTGCTGTTCGGAGGAGCGCTGTATGGCGCTTTCCTGGGAGTGACTCTCTGGTCGATCCTGTAGACGGCCAGGCGAACCTGGCCGGTCAAGCGGCTAGGCGCCCACCATGCCGGGTTTGGGTACGCTCACGGTGGCCCCGACCGACTTGTTTCCCAGCAGCCACTGCTCCAGCGCCTCGGCGACACCGTCGCGCAGGTTCGACGACGTGATCATGTCGGCCGCCGCCTTCGCCGCGGGGGTGGCATTGCCCATAGCCACTCCGATGCCCGCCCACTGCAACAGGGCGGCATCCTCGTCGTCGTTGCCGATAGCCATGGTCTGCTCGGCCGGTATCTGCATGCGTCGCGCAAGTTGCTGCGCCATCGCCACCTTTGAAGCCTCCACGGAGACGACGTCGATCACCCCGGGCATCGGCTCATGGATGGTGGCCCGCGCCTCGAAAACCCGCCGTATGGTGACCCCCGCGGTCACGGCCGCCTCGTCCTCGAGGTCGCGAAGGTCCAAGAAGACCTTGTCGATAGGCTCACTCGAACGGAGCACGTCGTCCACCACGCCCACGCCGTGCGGGTCGGAGAGTTCGTAATCCTGAATCGCGTCGCGCTCCAGGTTCCCCACGTGATCGGTGTACCATTCGTCGTCGCTCTCCAGGTTGGCCACGGCGCCCAGGTCGCGACCCAGAGCCACGACTTCGGTCGCGAGTTCGGACGGCACCGGAGTGTGTGACAAGCCGGCTGCGGCCTGCACGTTCCACAGAAGGGCCCCGTGGCAGGCGATGAGCGGGGTCATCAGCCCGAGCTCCTGATGGAAGGGGCGCATCTCCCGGGGCGGGCGCGATGACACGAGGACCACCTCCACACCGCCCTCGCGGACGTTGCCGATGGTCCGCTTGGCCCTCTCGGATATATGCCGCGGGCCCGAGAGAAGTGTACCGCCGAGGTCTATGAAGACCAGGCGCACGACTCGGCCGGTGCCTACCAGTTGGGCGAGCCCTCGGGCCACATGATCGAGGTGGTGGCGCATCGCCTGGCGGGCCTTCTGCTCGTCGCCCGTCCTGATCGCCACCCGGATGGCGTTGTGCTGCTGCTGAAGCGCGATGGCGCCGCCCGGCTCTTTGTAGTAGGCGGCGAAGACGGCCTCCATGTGATCGTGGAGAAGGTCGACCGGTTCCCGGATGACCCGTTCGAACAAGGGATTGTGCGTGGCTTCGGCGATTGCCGCGTGGAACGCCACGTCTTCCTCGGGAGAGATCATGTCACCCGGCGCGGTGAGCAAGATAGAGAGCCGGTGCAGGTCTTCCAGCGTGGCTCGCCGGGCTGCCAATCCGGCCGCTTCGATCTCGACCGCGGTGCGGATCTCCATAAGCTCGTTGATGCGTTCCGCACCCTTGCCGAGCAGTGGAGAGAGAGGAGTGGAGAAGTTCGGCGAGGGGAGCCCGGCTACCGTCGTACCCTGCGCGCCGCGTCCCGAGATGAGATACCCCTGGGTCTTGAGCTCGCGGAGGGCCTCCCGCACCGCGGGGCGGCCCACTCCCAGCCTGGCGGCCAGCTCTCGTTCGGCCGGTATCCGCTCACCTGTCTTGAACTCCCCTGACACGATGAGCTGTCGCAGTTGCTCCGCGACTTGATCGGCTATCGTCTGAGGTGTGACCGGCTGCAACATAGGTAAGATGGTAACACCATCGGCTAGACTGCCGCAAGCATCCTCGGGGCCTCGCGGGCTCCTAGTCTGTGGCTCCTCCGGCACCCGCACCTCCGACCCCGGTCTCACCGTCGGCCGATTCGGCCAACGCAGCCGCGCGCTCCCGCTTGGCCCTCCGTTTGGCGACCAGCATCGCCAGCCAGATGCCGAACTCGTAGAGCACGATGAGCGGGATGAGCATGAGCATCATGCTCACAGGGTCCTGGCTGGGGGTGAAGACCATGGCGATGACGGCCTCGACCAGGATGGCGTACTTGCGCACCTTGCGCATGCGTTTGTAGTCGACGATGCGCGCCCATGCCAGCAACAACATGACCAGGGGCAGCTCGAAGACTATCCCGAAGGCCAGCAGGAAGAGCGACACGAAGCTGATGTAGCTATCGGCCCGGAGGAGTTGATGGAACATGTCGGCGCCGTATCCGACCATGAACTTGAGGCCCACCGGCAGGACGATGAAGTAGCCGAAGGCCACTCCACCAAGGAAGAGAATGCTGGTCCCCAGTGTGTACGGGATGACGCTGCGCCTCTCGTTCTCGTAGAGGCCCGGCAGTATGAAGGCCCAGAACTGGTAGAGGATGAAGGGGAGCGAGACGATCAGCCCGGCGTAGATGGACACCTTGAGCACCGACATGAAGCCCTCGGTGACCCCCAGGGTGCTCAGCTCGGTGATGTCCGTGCTTGAGGTGAGCGGGTGCATCAGCACCGCGAACACGTACTTCTTCTCGACGAAAGCCGCGATCATGCAGATCACAACGACGATCGCGACGTAGGTGATGCGTTTGCGTAGCTCACCCAGATGCCCCATGATGGGCATCGTCTTGGTAGGATCCCTGCTCACGGGCAGAGTATAGCTTAGGCTTGGGCCCGTTCAGGGGCCCTCCTGCCAAGACGGATCCGTTGTGCGGCAGGTCAGATTCTGATACCGTCAGCTGTATCCCGCGGCGGTTCTCAAGGCGGCCCGGTCAAGGATAGAGCACTTCCTCGTTGAGGTATTGTTGTGGTTAGTCCGGCCATCGACGTGGTCATCCAGTTTGCTCTGATGTTCGCCATCGGCGCCGTGATGGCGGTCGCTTTCATAGCGATCTCTCACCTGCTGTCTCCCAAGAGCTCGAACCCTAACAAAGGCGAGCCCTACGAGTGCGGCGTTGTCCCCAAAAACGACGCCCGCATGCCGTTCAACGTCCACTACTATCTGGTCGCCGTGCTTTTCGTGCTGTTCGACCTGGAGGCTGTGTTCATCTATCCCTGGGCCATCACGCTCCGCGACCTGGGGACCCCGGCGCTCGTGGAGATGTTCGTGTTCATAGCCATCCTTTTGGTGGGCTACTTCTATGCGTGGAAGAAGGGCGTGTTCGAGTGGGAGTGACCGACTCGACCTCCCGCAACCCCGGCGATTCCGAAGTCCGCGCAGCTCTGGAACGGGCCGCTAGCGGCCACGCCGCTCTGGGGCGGAGTGGTCTGTACGGCGGCGAGTCTTCCGATGACCTCATGGGCGGGGCGGTGCGGCTGCCCGGCGGTATCGCACTACCCACTCAGATCGAGCGCGTGCTGGGGTTCGGACGCAGCTTCTCGTTCTGGCCGCTGCTCTTCGGCCTTGCCTGTTGCGCCATCGAGATGATGGCTCTGGGTGGGTCGCGCTACGATATGGCTCGCTTCGGCATGGAGGCCATGCGGGCGTCGCCGCGCCAGGCCGACGGCATGATCGTGGCGGGCTGGTGCACCACCAAGATGGCGCCGCGTGTGGTGCGGTTGTACGAGCAGATCCCCGATCCCAAGTGGGTCCTGGCCATGGGGTCGTGCGCCATATCGGGCAACGTCTGGGACACCTACAGCGTGGTGCAGGGCATCGACAGCCTCATTCCCGTGGATGTGTACGTGCCCGGCTGTCCCCCACGGCCTGAAGCGCTGTGGCAGGGACTGGAGTTGATCCGGGAGCGCGTCAAGCAGAGTAAGCACGCGTACGATGGACTACGCCGCATCCCCGCCCGCGATGTCATCGCCGAGGGCGAGTCGAGGCCGTGAGCGCCGGCCACGCCAAACAGACAGACGCCACGCTCTCGGGCACGCTGGCCGGGGCGGCGGTCCGGCTGCAGAAGCGGTTCGGTGCGCGACTCCTCGAGCGCACCGGAACGGGCGACGAGGTGACCTACATCATCGCTCCCGAAGACTGGATGAGGGTGCTCAGCTTCTGCAAGAGCGCTCCGCAGCTCGCCTTCGACCAGCTCGACTGCCTGCTCGGCGACCACCTACCGGAGCGGGCTGCCGCTCCCTTCCAGGTGGTGGTACACCTGCTATCGCACACTCACGGTCACCGGCTACGCGTGAAGACCGCTCTGGCCAAGGGGCGGGCGCTACCCACGGTGAGCGGCCTGTGGCCGTCGGCCGGGTTCGATGAGCGCGAGGCTTGGGAGATGTACGGCATCGTGTTCGAGGGGCATCCCGACCTACGCCGTCTGCTCACCACCGAGGACTTCGAAGGCTTCCCCATGCGCAAGGACTTCCCGTTGCAGGGCACCATCGGCGGGCGTGTCCGCACCGACCTGAGGGGCAAGTTCTAGATGGCCGACACGCGGCCCACCCTGGAGGAGCTCAAGGCTCGTAAAGCGGCCGGACGGCAGCACCTGGGGCGCGGCGGCGATCTCATGACTCTCAGCATGGGCCCGCAGCACCCCTCGACGCACGGGGTTTTCCGCGCCGAACTCGACCTCGACGGCGAGATCATCGTGGCCACGCGGCCCGAGATCGGCAATCTGCACCGGGGGCTGGAGAAGCTCTGCGAGCATCGCACTTATCACCAGATAATCCCCCTCACCGACCGCTTGGACTATATCAGCGGCTTCGCCATGAACCACGGGTTCTGCGAGGCGGCCGAGAAGCTCATGGGGGTGGAGGTCCCCGCGCGGGGCCGGTACATCCGCACCATCGCGCACGAGTTGTGCCGCTTGGCCAACCATATCCTCTGGCTGGGCGTGCACATCATGGACCTGGGCACGCAGACCTTCTTCACCATCTGCTTCCGCGAGCGTGAGTACGTGCTCGACCTGTTCGAGATGCTCACGGGGGCGCGCATGACCCACTCGTTCGCGCGCATCGGCGGGGTGGCCAAAGACCTGCCCGATGGGTTCGACCACCGCTGTCGCAAGGTCATCGACTTCCTGCCCAAGCGCATCGTCGAGTACGAGCGCATCATCAAGTACAACCGCATCTACCTGAAGCGGGCCAAGAACGTGGGCATCTTCACCGCCGACGACTGCTACGCTTGGCGGGTGACCGGTCCGCCACTGCGGGCGGCCGGTGTGGCGCGCGACCTGCGCAAAGACGAGCCCTACGCCGCCTACGCGGAGGTCGACTTCGAGGTGGCGGTGGAGTACAACGCCGACGTCTACGACCGCTTCCTGGTGCGCATGAAAGAGATGCGCGAGTCGTGCAAGATCATCCGGCAGTGCTTGGACAGCATCCCCGACGGGCCCTTCCTGGCCCCCGACGCCGGCCATGCCCTAGCCGTGAAGAAGAACGTGCTCCGCGATTCCGCGGCCATGATCCAGAACTTCTACCAGGTGTTCGAGGGACCACAAGTGCCCAAAGGCGAGGTCTACCGAGCGATCGAGGTGCCCAAGGGCGAGATGGGCGTGTACATCAGGTCGGAGGGCGGCGCGAAGCCCGCCCGCGTCCGCTTCACCACCCCCAGTTTCTACCACGCCCAGGCCGTACCGGCCCTGGTGGAGGGTGAGATGGTGTCGGACATGGTGGCTATCTTCGCCAGCGTCGACGTGGTGCTGGGAGACTGCGACCGTTGAGCGCCTGCCGAAAAACCAAGCCGCGGCCCCCAGGCAGCGCTGGGCGGCGCCATAGCTCGTCCTCAGTCGCGCAAATAGCTCTGCTATTCACACTCCCTGCGTCCTTCTCTTGCGCATACCCATCGCACCCTGGGTGCGGGGCTTCGTTCTCCGGCAGGCTGCGATGAGCGAACCGGTAGCCCAGCTGATATTCCTCATCATCAAGGCCATCGTGATGCCGGTGCTGATCATCCTCATCGTGGCCTTCGCCATCTTCTTCGAGCGCAAGTTCGCCGGGTTCTTCGCTGGGCGCGTGGGTCCGACCTACGTCGGCCCTTGGGGCTCGCTCCAGTCGTTCATGGACATCTTCAAGTTGCTCTCCAAAGAGGACGCGGTGCCGCATCGGGCGGACAAGCCGGTCTTCAAGCTGGCGCCGTACATCGCTTTCATCCCGGCCTTTCTCACTATGGCCGTGTTGCCGTTCGGGCCCGTGGGGGAGGCGAGCCTCTTCGGCTACCGGTTCGACTACGTGATCACCAACTACAACTCGGGTCTGGTGTTGTTCCTCGCCATGGGGGCCATGGCGGTCTACGGGGTGGTACTGGCCGGGTGGTCGTCGAACAACAACTACTCGCTACTGGGGGGTCTGCGTTCGGGCGCCCAGATGATCTCCTACGAGCTGGCTATGGGCTTCTCGGCGGCCGGCGTGATGCTGATGGCCGGTTCTATGAGCCTGGTGGACGTCGTCGACGGACAGGCGGGCGCCTTTTGGGACTGGTACTGGATACCGCAGATCGTGGGCGGCGTCATCTTCTTCATCGCCAGCATCGCCGAGCTCAACCGCACGCCCTTCGACCTGCCCGAGGCCGAGCAGGAGATCGTCGCCGGATATCTCACCGAGTACTCGGGCATGCGCTGGGGGATGTTCTACTTCGCCGAGTATGTGAACCTGATCGTCGTTTCCATGGTCGTCTCCACCCTCTACCTGGGGGGTTGGCGAGCCCCGTTCGAATCGTGGAACGTCATCCCGGGCCCCATCTGGCTCTTCGTCAAGATCTGCCTTCTCATCTTCCTGTACATGTGGATCCGCTGGACTCTCATCCGCTATCGGTACAACCAGCTGATGAACATCGGATGGAAGGTACTCCTGCCGCTCTCCATAGCCAATCTGGTGGTCACCGCCATCATCGTGAACGTGGTGGGCTGACATGGGCCTGGTAGACATCGTCAAGAAGGGCGCCTTCGTCGACATCTTGCGGGGGATGTCGGTGACCGGCACCTACTTCGTGGTCGACAAGGTCACGGTGGAGTATCCCAAGGAGAAGCTGCAGACCTACCCGCGGTTCCGCGGGGTGCAGGCGCTGCTCACCGACCCCGAGACCGGCGACACCAAGTGCGTGGCCTGCATGCTCTGCGCCACCATCTGCCCGTCGCAGTGCATCAAGATCGTGGGCGAGCAGACGCCCGATGGCCGCAGCCATCCCAAGACCTTCGATCTCGACCTGTCGCGCTGCATCTTCTGCGGCCTGTGCGAAGAGGTCTGCCCTGAGGCGGCCATCGTCATGACGCGGCAGTATGAGCTGGCCACCTTCGACAAGGGTGACTTCGCCCTCGACAAAGAGAAGCTCCTTGCCAACCAGGTCTACGCGCACAAGGAGCTCTTCGCGCTTCCCGATGCCGAAGGGGCGCCACGATGATGGAGAAGGTGCTCTTCATCATCTTCGCGGCCCTGGCCGTGATCGGCGGCATCGGCGCCATCACCCGCAGGAACGTGGTGCACGCTCTGCTCCTGCTGGTGTTCACGTTCATCAACGTGGCTGTGATCTTCATGCTGACCGAGGCGTACTTCCTGGCTGTGGTGCAGATACTCGTCTACGCGGGCGCCATCATGGTGCTGTTCATTTTCGTGATCATGCTCCTCAACCTGCGCACCTTCCGGGAGGAGGTGCAAACTCACCATCGACAGCGGTGGGTGGCGCTCGGCCTGTCGGTGCTCGTGCTGGCGGAGTTCGTGGTGGTGCTGGCCGGCATCACACTCACGTCGGCTCGGGGAGGTTTCACCCCTGAGGCCATGGCCGAAGCCGGCGGCGGCACGAAGGTTTTCGGCGAAGCACTCTTCAACAACATGCTGCTGCCCTTCGAGGTGGCGTCGGTGGTGCTCCTCGTAGCTATGGTGGGCGCCATCATCCTAGTCAAGCGGGAGAAGACCGGCGGCGGCACTACGCGAGGCTGGGATCCCGGCGAGCAGCCTACCCCCGAAGCCATTGAGGAGGAGGTGTAGCCGTCGTGGGAGCGACCCCCGCTGAGATGCCCATCCCTGCTGACTGGTACCTCTACCTGTCGGCTGCGCTCTTCATCGTGGGCGCCGCCGGCATGCTGATACGGCGGAACCTCTTCATCATGCTCTTCTCGCTCGAGCTGATGCTGAACGCCGTCAACGTCAACCTGGTGGGGTTCTCCCGCTTCCATGAGAACTTGGTGGGCCAGAACCTGGTGATCTTCGTCATGGCCATCGCCGCCGCCGAGGCGGCCGTGGGCCTGGCCATCGCCACCGCTCTGTTCCGCAACCGGCAGACCCTCATGGTCGACCTCTTCGACCGGATGCGCGGCTGATGGAGAACTACATCTGGCTCATACCGGCGCTGCCATTCCTGGCGTTTCTTGTCACGCTGATCTTCGGCAAGTGGTGGATCAAGGAGTCGGCGCATTGGCTCCCCATCCTCGCCATGCTGGGATCGTTCGGCCTGTCGCTCGCAGCCTTCATCCAGATCCGCGGCGCCGAGGAGCCGGTGGTGGTGGAGCTGTGGCGCTGGTTCTCGGTGGGCGACTTCCAGGTGCCCATGTCGCTGCAGATGGACCAGCTCTCGGCCGTCATGTGCCTGGTGGTCTCGGGGATAGGTCTCTTGATCTTCATCTATTCCAAGGGCTACATGCACGGCGATACGGGCTACTACCGGTTCTTCGCCTTCATGAGCCTCTTTGCATTCAGCATGCTCACGCTCGTGCTGGCCGGCAACTACCTGCTGCTCTACTTCGGTTGGGAAGCGGTGGGGCTCTGCTCGTACTACCTCATCGGGTACTTCTATCACAAGCCCGAAGCGGCGGCCGCCGGCAAGAAGGCCTTCATAGTCAACCGGATCGGTGACTTCGGCTTCGGACTGGGCGTCATGCTCATCTTCGTCACCTTCGGCACCCTGGACTACGTGGGGGTGTTCGAGCAGGTGGACGCTGGCGGGTTCGGCGAGGGCACGCTGATCGCCATCGCGTTGCTGCTCTTCATGGGGGCCATGGGCAAGTCGGCCCAGTTCCCGCTGCACGTCTGGCTGCCCGACGCCATGGAGGGCCCGACCCCGGTCTCGGCCCTTATCCATGCCGCCACAATGGTCACTGCCGGTGTCTACCTGGTGGCGCGCAGCGCAGTGATCTTCGCCAGCGCGCCCACGGCGCTCCTAGTGGTGGGCGCCATCGGGACCTTCACGGCGATTTTCGCGGCGGTCATAGGCATCTGCCAGAAAGACATTAAGAAGGTGCTCGCATATTCCACCGTCTCGCAACTGGGGTACATGTTCATGGCCCTGGGCGTCGGCGCCTGGGCCATCGCCATCTTCCACCTCATGACGCACGCTTTCTTCAAGGCTCTGCTGTTTCTCGGAGCCGGCTCGGTGATCCACGCCATGAGCGGTGAGCAGGATATGGACAAGATGGGAGGCCTGCGCAAGCGCATCCCCGCCACCTATTGGACTCTGGTGGCCGGCTCCCTGGCGCTCTCCGGCATCTTCCCCTTCGCGGGCTTCTGGTCGAAGGACGACATCCTGGGGGCCACGTGGCGTGACGGCAAGTACCTGTTCTGGGCGGTGGGGCTCATCGCGGCCTTCATCACTGCCTTCTACACGTTCCGCATGATCTTCATGACCTTCTTCGGGAAGCCGCGCCTGGATGAAGAGACCGGCAAGCATGTGCACGAGAGCCCCTGGTCGATGATCGTGCCGCTCATCGTGCTGGCTGTCGGATCGCTTCTGGCCGGCTTCCTGGGCCTGCCCGGCAAGCTGGGCGTCATCCAGAGCTTCCTGGAGCCGGTGTTCGCCCCCGCGAACCACATCCTGGGTATCCATGAGCACAGCCTGGCGGCGATCGACTACGGGCTGATGGTGGCGTCGGTGATCGTGGCCGCGCTGGGTATCGTCCTGGCCTGGTTCATGTACGTGCGGCGGACCGACCTCCCGGCTCTCGTCGGGCACAAGCTGCGCCCGGTCTACAAGGTGGTCTATAACAAGTTCTACGTGGACGAGTTCTACGCGGCGACGGTCGTCCGCCTCACCGTGGACGGCTCACGCTGGCTGTGGAAGAACTTCGACGAGAGGATCATCGACGGCGCCGTCAACGGGACTGCCTGGCTTTGGCAGCACGCGGGCACAGCCGTACGGCCGCTGCAGACCGGCCGGGTGCAGAACTACCTGCTCGGCATGTTCTTAGGGCTGTTCGTCATCGTGACGGCGGTGGTGTTCCTGTGATGCTCACCGTCCTCACCTTCCTGCCGGTCATCGGCGCATTGGGCATGCTGATTTTCATGCGCGGACGGCCCAGCGCCTACAAGACCACGGCGCTCGTCACCAGCATCGTCACCCTGGGCGTGTCGATCTACGCGGCCGCGGGGTTCGACGCCGGGAGCGCCGAGTTCCAGTACGTCGAGAACCACAGTTGGATCGCCAGCCTGGGCATCTCGTATCACCTGGGCGTCGACGGCATCTCGCTCCTGCTGGTGCTGCTCACCACGGTGCTCACCGTGGTCGCCATCCTCGGTTCGTGGAACTCCATCAAAGACCGGGGGTTGGCCTTTTTCATCAGCCTCTTGGTGCTCGAGACCGGCATGCTGGGCGTGTTCGTGTCGGTGGACCTCTTCTTGTTCTACGTGTTCTGGGAGATCCAGCTCATACCCATGTACTTCATCATCGGCCTGTGGGGCGGAGCGCGGCGGGTCTACGCGGCCATCAAGTTCTTCCTCTTCACCTTCGTGGGTTCGGTGCTCATGCTGGTGGCTATCCTGGCGGTGGTGTGGTGGTACGCAAAGAACGGCGGCCCGCTCACCTTCGACATCCTCGAGCTGCAGAAGGCCGGCTTCAGCGGGTCGCTGGCCGTCTGGTCGTTCATCGCCTTCTTCGTCGCGTTCGCCATCAAGGTGCCCATGTTCCCGGTGCACACCTGGCTCCCCGACGCCCATACCGAGG
>JAFGIH010000517.1 GCA_016929985.1 Thermoleophilia bacterium
CGAGCGTTGGACTAAGCCGCTTCGCGGCAGCGGCGTTCCACCCTGATTGAGGCGGCATCAAACCCCACGATTGGCTTCGCGCAGCTACCACATCATCTCCGGTGCGTGCATCCTCGCGAGCCCGGGAGGTTGTTCCCGGCGCTTTCGAGGAGGTTGAGATGGGTGTGCTGCGTGACCGCATGATCGATGACATGAAGTTGAGGAGGCTGTCTCCAATCACTCAGGTGAGCTACCTCCGATACGCACAACGGTTCGCCGATCACTATCCGGGCCGCTCGCCGCTCAAGCTCGGCGAGCGCGAGATTCGGGACTTCCTGCTGCACCTCGTGGAGAAAGACAGCGTCGCGCCATCGACCCATGCCGTGTGCCTCGCCAGCATCAAGTTCCTCTACAGGGTCACCCTACGGCGCCCGGAGGTCGTCGCCCAGATCCCAGCGCCGAAGAAGCCCAGCCTCACTCTGCCGCAGGTGCTGAGCGGCTCCGAGGTCCTGAAGCTGCTCGGCTGCATCACGCCCATCCGGCCGCGGACGATGTGCACGCTCATCTACGCGACCGGCCTGCGCATCAGCGAGGCGCAGAACCTCCTCGTCACCGACATCGATTCGCGCCGCAGGGTTCTCCACGTCCGCAGGGGCAAGGACCAGCGAGACCGGGACCTGCCCCTCGGCACGAAGATGCTGGGCGTCCTGCGCGACTACTGGCGCATCGCTCGCCCCGCCGGCACCTACCTCTTCCCCGGCAACGTGCCAGGTAAGCCCCTCTCGCGGATGTCGATCTCTCACGGCCTGCGGCGGGCAGCCAAGGCCGCCCGCATCCGCAAGCGGGTCTACGCCCACATGCTGCGCCACTCCTTTGCCACCCACCTTCTCGAGATGGGGGTCGACGTCCGGATCATCCAGGTCTTGCTCGGTCACGCCGACATCAAGAACACGCTGCGCTACCTGCACGTTGCCCCCGAGCGTCTCGCCGCGATCAAGAGCCCCTTCGACGTGCTCGGCACGCCGGAGGCAGAGGTGCTGCGGTAGGGCGACGTCTTGGCGACGTCGCCCTGTCACCCTTCGGGGGCAGGGCGGCCCAGGCTCGAGGTCGCCGACATCTTCCGTACCCACGGTGACGCCTACCGGGCGACCCACCCCCTGACCCCGGAGCAGGCGCGCGTCATGCGCGCCATCGAGACGTGCCGCACCGCCGCCCTCGGCGGCCACCTCGACGTGTGCGACCAGTGCGCCTTCGAACGCCCCGCCTACAACTCCTGCCGGAACCGACACTGCCCGAAGTGCCAGAGCCTCGCCCAGGCTCGCTGGCTCGACCGACAAATGGGCCGCATCCTCCCGACCCACTACTTCCACCTCGTCTTCACCCTTCCCGAGGAGCTGCGCGGCCTCGCCCTCTACAACCGGCAGCTCATCTTCAACCTTCTCTTCGAGGCAGCTTCCCGCACCCTCCTCGAACTCGGCAGCGACCAGACGCGCCTGGGAGCCCTCCTCGGCTTCACCGCCGTACTCCACACCTGGACCCGCGATCTACGCTTTCACCCCCACCTGCATTGCATCGTCACCGGTGGTGGCCTTCGCATCGAAACAGGGGAGTGGGTCAGTCGCAACGGCGGCCGCTATCTCTTTCCCGTCGCCGTCCTCAGCGCCCTGTTCCGAGGAAAGTTCATGGCCGGGCTTGCCAGGGCCAGAAAGAGGAACGACCTCGTCTTCGCCGGTCGTTGCGCCGCCCTGGCTGATGACGGCGTCTGGGCGACCTTCAAGGACAAGCTCTACCGCAAGGGCTGGGTCGTCTACGCCAAGCGCCCCTTCGGAGGTGCTGAGGGGGTCTACAAGTACCTCGGCCGATACACGCACCGCGTCGGCCTCTCCAACTTCCGCCTCCAGGCGATCGACGACAGCGGAGTGACCTTCTCAACCAAAGACGGCAAGAGCGTGACGCTCACCCACGAGGAGTTCATCCGACGCTTCCTCCTCCACGTCTTGCCAACCAGCTTCGTCAAGATCCGCCACTACGGCCTCTTCGCCTCCCCGAATCTGGGCTCCAAGCTCGTCTGCGCGAAGGAGGCGCTCGACAAGTCCGCCACCCCTGGCCGGCGCAACCCCGACGTCGATACCGGCGCCGCCCAGGAACGCGAGTGGCCCGAACTCCTTCGTGACCTCACGGGAGTCGACCTGCTTCGTTGCCCTCAATGCAAGACGGGCACCATGGTGCGCCGTCCCCTCAACACCCCCCCGGCCCTTTCCAGATCTCCATGATGCGCGAGTGCCCCGACCCTCGAACCGTCGCGCACCTCGGGCGCTCGACGTGTGCCTCGACCCCCAATCGCCTGCTCGCTTGCCGTCCTGCCGAGCCCGCCGCGCCTCACTCCCCCCGGGGCCCATGGTCCACCGGAGTCTTCGTCGGCCCCCAAATGCCTACCGCTCCAGTCACGAGGGAGCGATCCCTCAGAGCTCCTGGACCAGCCCGACCCACCAAAGTGCATAGCCGCATTCCCTCGAACGCACCAGCGGCTTAGTCCAACGCCGTCTATCGAAGCCGAGCTCGTCCTCACCTTCGCCGACAGTGTCCCTCGGCAGCGGCTCGGCTTCGATAAACGCTACCCGTTATCAGATCGCGCGAGCCCC
>JAFGIH010000518.1 GCA_016929985.1 Thermoleophilia bacterium
ACTCAGAAGTTCCTGAGTATGGTGCTCTAGGACTCGCCCGGCGCCGGAGGCTCGTCCGCGCTACAGTCTGCGGACGGCTGCGTATCGGCCGGCTTATCGGCCGCCTGTGCCCGCTTGCAGCGCCGGTGCCACACCCACCAGGCGGCAACAGCCACCACCGCGACACCCAGGGCCACGAAGAAGATCACGTTGTACTGATGGAACTGGTCCTGTAGCCGTCCCCAGGGGTCCTCACCGGCCGCCTTACCGGCCGCGAACCCCAGCGAAGTGAGGGCGGCCACCCAGGGAACGATGCCCATGAACGAATAGAGCACGAACTTGCCGAAGGGCATCTTCACGATCCCCGCAGGCAGAGAGATGAAGGTGCGGATGCCGGGCATCACACGCGTGAAGAGCACGGCCAGTTCTCCTCGTCGCTCGAACCAGCGTTCAGCCTTCTCCAGGTGGTGCACCCGGACCCCCACGTAACGTCCGTACTTGAGAAAGAGCGCTCGCCCGCCCCATCGTCCCACCCCGTAGGCGATGACCGACCCCACCATGTTGGCGGCTATGGCGACCAGCATCACTTCCCAGAGCTGCGCATGCCCCTGCGCCGCCAGGAAGCCCCCGTAGGGCATGACGATCTCGCTGGGGATCAGGATGCAGGCACTCTCGGCCACCATCGTCAAGAAGACGATGAGTAGCACGTGGTCCTCGAGCAGAGGGATAAGCCAGTCTTCGAAAAAGCCCATGGCCGCCTATTCTACCGGGGGCGAGCAGGGAACGTGTCAAGTCGTCCCAGCCCGTACTCGAGGCACTCGCGTAAGCGATCCTCGAGGTCGCTGTAGTCAGGTCCGGCATCGCGGTCGCGGAACCGGCGGCGGAGGTCCTGTTCGATCTCGCCGACAAGATGCGTGGCCTCGTCGTCCAGACGGTACATGAACTCCTCGGCGCCCAGTTGCCGGCACAGCGCGGCCAGGTAGCCCTCGGCCGCCTGGAAAGCCTCCGTCGGATCGGCGACGCCCGGAGACTGCAGCTCGAGATAGTACGCGGCGAAGACGCGCTTGAAGATCAGGCGCAAGGACTGCAGAGGGCGAGGGGGAGCCGTGCCGCTCAGCGGGTGTATGCCACCTCACGCCACGACGGGTGCGGGGGCGGGCCTATCCGCCGGGACCGGTGGCCCGCAGGAGAATAGACGAACGTGCCCGTCTCGTCATCGAACGCGACCTCCAGCTGCCCCTCGATGAGCCGCAGGTCAAGCCAGGCACTCCTGAACACCAGCTCGCGCAACCAGTAAACCAAGCTCTCCCCGTGCAGGTTGAGCACCGCGTCCCCTTGCTGCACCAGGTATTCCCCGAGAGAGCTGACCGGGAACTCGATGCCGCCCGCGGCCACCAGTTGCACGAGATCGGCGCATTCATCGTGCCTCAGCAGCCCCGGCTCGACCAGCCCCAACTCAACAGCGGCCATCTCGACACGTTGGGAGAAGTCGACGGTGTTGAAGGCGTAGCGAAAGCTACGGAACTCGAGGATGAAGTCCTCGCCTGAAGCATAGTTAGGATGCGTGTGCCGGTTTTCAGGCGTCATCTACACCCCCTTGCGCGCGGGAGGGCACTGCTGCTCCACATTGTAGCAGCTTGCTTGTACGTGCTCTGCCGACGATAGATAATTGCTGCATGAATGGCCGCCTACACCTTCTCCGCACCGTCGTGGCGCTCGTCGTTGCAGTGCTCCTCTTTGTCCCGTCCCTGGGAGTGCTTGCCGGTTGCGACGAGGAGCCGGCCACGGTCGACCCGCAGGCCGTCCTCTCCGCGTGCTCGGCTAAGATGAAGGAGATCGCCGGTTTTCACTTCGTATACGAGGTGCACAAACCCGCGGGCACGCAGCCGGGTAAGGGCCTGGACATCAACCGCATCACCGGCGAAGTCAACGCGACAGGAGACATGCAGGCCACCATCGACGCGATCTGGGGTGGCACGCCGGTAGCCGTCGGTTTCATCTCGGTGAGCGGCACCCATTACATCCAAGATCCTCTTTCGCTCAAGTGGCAGTCCATGCCGGAGTCAGACAGTCCGGTCGGCCGGCTCAGCCTTGGCGCCGGCACGATCCGCATCATGGACAACGTCATGGAAGCGGTCTATGAGGGCGTCGAGAAGAAGGGTGGAGCGAAGACCCATCACATCAGCGGCATGGTGGCAGCCGAACAGGTCGACGCCATCGCCGGCGCTGTGACGGTCACCGAGCCGTTCCCCACTGATATCTGGGTGGGCGTCGACGACAACTACATCTATGAGGTCGACTTCACCGGCGCTGCGACGTCTAACGAGACCGAAGGGTTCTGGCGCAGTATCACCCTCTCTGATCTCGATACTCACTTCGACATCCAGGCGCCGCAGTAGCCGTGCCTGGACAGACGGCCGGGACAGAGGCCGCAGACATCATCCCGCCGCCCGAAACAAAGGGCGCCGGTCCGAGGGTTTCACGCAGCGCGGTCCTTGCCATGGTGGCCTTGTGCACGGCGGTGTTCGTGGCCGCTCTCGATCAGACCATGGTCCTCACGGTCATGCCGTCTATCATGCGCTCTTTCTACATCAGCGTGCGCGACCTCAACGATGCCGGCTGGATCATCACCGGTTACTTGCTGGGCTACACGGTGGCGATGCCGCTCTTCGGCCGGTTGGCCGACGTCTGGGGGCGCCGGCCGATGGCTCTTATCGCGCTGCTCATCTTCCTGGTGGGAAGCGCCCTCTGTGTGGTACTCACCCGTCTCGATCTCTTCGTGGCGGCGCGGGTGGTACAGGCCGCGGGTGGTGGAGCCCTGGTGCCCATCGCTATGGCCGCCGCCGCCGACATGTTCCCTCCCAGACGGCGGGCTTTGGTGCTGGGAATCATCGGCGGTGCCGCTGAGGCCGGAGGTGTGCTCGGGCCCATCTATGGCGCCGGGCTGACTGCGCTCTGGGACTGGCGGCTGATCTTCCTGGTGAACGTTCCACTGTCGCTCATCCTCATGGCGGCGTGTTGGTTCCTCCTGAAGCCGGGCTTGGGTCACTCGTCAGGGTCGCGGGCCGACGGTGGCTCCACCGTCACAGCGGTGCCGACCCCCGAAGACGAGGGCCACGCTCCCCGCAAAACGCGCTGGTGGCAGCGCGGCCGCGTCGACTACCTGGGCGCCTGCTTCATGGCCCTGGCGCTGGCCGGCATCACCATCGGGTTGGGGACCGGCACGCAGACCATCGACGCCTCGGCGGTGAACGCGGCGACACCGGTCAAGTGGCCGTGGCTGGTCGTCAGCGGCGTGGCTTTCCTGGTGTTCATTCTCTACGAGCGGCAGCATGAACAGCCCCTGGTGCGCCTGGACTTCTTCAAGCGGCCGGCCTTCGCCGCCGCCAACATAGCGCACCTGCTGGTGGGAGCAGCTCTGATCATCGGGATGGTGGAAATCCCGCTGTACGCCTACACGCTGTTCGGCATGACAGAGATCGAGGGAGGGCTGCTGCTCATCCGCCTGACGCTCATGATCCCGGTGGGAGCGGTCATCGGGGGATGGTTGGCCGACCTGGTGGGCTACAGGGTCACCGCCGTTGTCGGTTTCCTGGTCGCCGCAGGCGGCTACCTATTGGTCAGCCGCTGGCCGCTCGATCCTAGTCAGTTCGCCATGACACGCGATCTCATGATCAGTGGCCTCGGGTTCGGCCTGGTGATAGGCCCCATCGGAGCAAGCGTCACCTCTTCCGCAGGCCCACGATGGATGGCCACCGGCTCGGCGCTGGTCACGGTCTCCCGGATGGTGGGGATGGTGGTGGGATTGTCGGCGCTCAGTTCCTGGGGCGTGAGGCGCTTCAATTCACTGGCGGCCGGCATCACTACCCCGATCGTCAGGCCTCAGGGCCTGACCGATGCCGAGTGGCAGGCGATGAAGAGTGCGGCGGCCGCAGCCACCAAGGGGGCGGCCCATACTGTCTTCAGCGAGTTCTTCCTTATCGCCGCGATCGTGATCGCGGTGGCGGTCATACCCGCGCTCTTCTTCTACAAGCATCGGGCCCGAGGCGGCAGCCATCTGCCCTTCCTGCCCCACTAGTGAGGGAGTCGCTATGAACGACGATCAGCTCGATCTGGGAGCGTCTTTCGAGAGCCGGCCGGCCACTGCGGGTGGACCGGAGAGAGTGGGCGTGCGTGACCTGCGGCCTGGCACGACGGTAGAAGGAATCTACCTCCTGTCGGCCAAGGAGACCCGCAACACGAAGGCCGGCAAGCCTTTCTACAAGCTCAAGGTCAGCGACCGCACCGGCACGGTGGACTGTACGGTGTGGGAGCTCGCCGCGATGGAGTCGGACCTCAAGCCCGGTGACCTCGTCATGGTGGCCGCACGGGTCTCCGAGTATCAAGGCAAGCCGCAGTTGGAGGCATCCTCGGTAGCCATTGCACCCTCCGGAGCCGCGGAGGCGACCGACTTCCTGCCCTCCACATACCGCGACGTCGAGGAGTTGAAGGGCTTCTTGCAGTTCCACATCGATTCGGTTCGCGACCGCGACTATGGCGCTCTCCTTCACGCCTTCTTCTCGAACCCCGAGTTCTATCGGGCCTTCACCACCGCTCCGGCGGCAAAGGTCTATCACCACGCCTATCTGGGCGGCCTGATGGAGCACACAGTCGCGGTGGTCGACCTGTGCGACTTTGTCGGGCAGCAGTACGGACGGATCGACCGGGATCTTCTCGTCACCGCCGCCCTCTTGCACGACGCAGGCAAAACAAGGGAGCTCGCGTTCGAGACTGCGATCGACTTCACCGATGCCGGACGTTTTCTCGGTCATGTCATCCAAGGCGTCATCCTCGTCTCCGAGAAGGCCAGGGAGGTTCCGTCGTTCCCGGAGGAGAAGCTCCAGCAGCTACTGCACTGCGTGGTGAGCCACCACGGGGAGCTGGAGTGGGGATCGCCGAAGCGACCCAAGACGATCGAGGCGTTGGTCTTGCATCACGTCGACAACCTCGATGCCAAGGTCAAAGGGTTCCTCGAGATCGTGGAAGGCTCACGTGACGCGCCATGGACCGATCTGCGCAACCTCTTCCGCCGACCGCTGCACGTACCTCGGGCTGCCCACCAGGAGCAGGACTTCCTTCCTCCCGGTGAAGACGATCCCCCGGGATACGCCTAGTCGTCTTCCTCGCGCAGGCTCGACTCGATGGTCTCGTCGACCTCACTGTCGACGTCTGGGATGACGTTCCGCCGATGCCCGGCGTCTTCGGAATCCCGCCCCAGAAGGGCCGACTCGCCTGACATCATGGCGTCGAAGGCCTTCGCCTTGAGTCGGCTGCGGACCGACTCGATCCGGCTCTTCATCGAGTCGTAGTCCACAGGCTCCTCCATGACGGCCTCAGCAGTCTCAAAATCGCCGGTCGGGAGAGCAGCATCGGAAAGCTCGGCGAGCTCCGATCCGGCACTCTCGACCGCCTCAGCAACCGGCTCGGCCACAGGCACCGCGGGGGCGACCGTCCAATCGTCTGCAATAGCCGGAGCCTCGGCTCCCGACATGAAGGGCTGCTCGAGCTCTTGCCTGATGCGACGGCGGGTCTCCTCGATGCGGGCCTTCAAATCGTCCATCACAGGAGTCGCAGGCACCTCCACGACCGTCTCTTCGGAGACAGGGGCTTCAGCCTCGGGAGCCTCCACGATCGGCGCTTCGATATCAGGCGCTTCGACAAGCGCCTCCTCTACCGGCGCTTCTTCCACGACCACCGTCTCAAACAAGGGCTCTTCCAGGATAGGGGTCTCGAAATCGAGCCCTTCTATGCTCTCGGTCCGAGAGACAGCCTCCCGCACCCCGGGAGTCTCAGTAGCCGGCTCAGGCCACGCGGAATCGATCCACTCGGTAGGCTTCTCGAACACCGGGCGCTCGGTCTCTATCTCAGCCGCTTCCATGGCCGGGAATTCGTCGGGGACGACCGGCAGGACAGACTCGAGGTTCTCTTCCTCCACCATGGGCGCAGCCGATTCCCATCCGCCTTGAATCAGCGGCTCTTCAAACACCTCGTGGGTCAAGCTGATCTCGGTCTCGGCGACCTCGACCGCGGCTTCGGCGAGCGGCGCTTCCTCAACCGGCAACTCCGCGACCGGGGACTCCTCTGCCGGGGCCTCCTCTGCAGGAGCCTCCTCGACAAGGGCCTCCTCAACTGCCGTGTCGGCGGCAGGTGCGGGAGGCGTCTCCCACCACGGTGTCGGCGCGGGCGGCGCGATCGCCTCGACAGGCGAAGCCTCGGGAGTCTCCGTGACGG
>JAFGIH010000519.1 GCA_016929985.1 Thermoleophilia bacterium
GAATAGAGCGTGTTCCAGAAGTCGAAGGTGAGCGCGGTCAGTCTGCTGAGTCGAGTCACGAGGATGCTCCTGTCTGTCGGGGGGGCAGGGCTCAGCGGTCTCAGGGGGAAAGTATAGAGGTCGGCAAAACGGTCGCGGAGAGAGTCATGCTGGTATCCTTCCCGCAGATGAGAACTAGATCGATGAAGCTCGCGGGGCTCCTTGTCCTCGCAGTCGTGGTGGTGTTCGGCGGGGTGATTCTGGCCCCGTGGACGGCGACGGCGCAGGCCACCGGCTTCACCGACGTCCCCGACGGTCACTCCTATCACGTCCAGATCGAGACCCTCGCTCAACTGGGAATCATAAACGGTTACTCGGACGGGACTTTCCGGCCGGGCGAGTCGGTCACCCGCCAGCAGTTCGCCAAGATGGTCATCTTGGCCATGCGCATCAGTGCGAGCGAAGACGATAAGTGCCAGTTCACCGATGTCAAGAAGAGCTCAGACATCGAGCTCTATCCTGACAACTACGTGGCTGCCGCGGCGCGCGAGAACATCATCACCGGCTACTCGGGGCCCTCCGGCCCCTACTTCAAGCCTGACAACGCCATCACCGTCGCCCAGATGGTCACCATGGGCACCCGCGCCTGTGAGAGACCCCTGTATGTGCCTCCGGACACCTACACGTCGGCCTGGGGCAGGTTCGACAACACCCACTCGGTCATCGCGCGCGTCGCGCAGTACAACGGGCTGCTGAGGGAGTTCGCGCCGCCCGGCACCGCCCTCAAGTCGCTCTCGCCCTGGAAGAACGCCACCAGGGGCCAGGCGGCTGCGCTGCTCTTCAACGTCATGGGCACCGATATGGCCGGGCTGAACGGGCGCTTTCTGGGCGACTCCACCGACTTGGTGCGCTTCTTCCGCGCGCAGACGCAGGGCAACGATGGCTCCTTCTCTATCCCCTTGGAGGAGCTGGCCAAGCTCTACGTGAAGTACGGCAAGCGGTTCGGCATCCGGGCCGACATGGCCTGGGCTCAGATGATCCACGAGACTGGCTACGGCCAGTTCGGCGGCGACGTCCTCCCCGAGCAGAACAACATGGCCGGCATCGGGGCCACGGGCGGCATTCCGGGCAACTCCTTCGCGACGGCCGAGCTGGGCGTCATCGCTCAGTACGTGCATCTGGCCTGGTACCTCTATCCCGAGCACGTCTCCGATCCGTATTGCACCCTCAGCACACAGCCTGACGACGGTCCCATCACCGCGTTCGGCGACCCTCGCCACTACGTGCAGGAAGACGGCAAGGTGCACAAGGGCAACGTGCGTAATGTCTACGAGTTGAGTGGCAAGTGGGCCCCGGGCGGCAACTACGGATCGGCCGTACAGGCCATAGCGACCCGCATGGTTGCCGAGGGCTTCGTGACCTGCGGACTCTGGTAGCCGCCCGTTCAGCCATGATAGTCTCCGGGGTGCGACCGGCCCCGCCCACGCGGTGAAGCCGGTCATCCGCGAACAGGAAAGGATCGCTGCAGCCATGAAGGACCTGTCGATTCTCCCCGAGCACCTGAGTGACGAGGCCATGGTCGCAGGGGGGGACTTCGGTTGGCCGCTGGAATTCGCCTCTGAGGTCATCGAGGCGCTGGCCGCCGCGGGCGCCGTGGTGACAGGCGTTGAAGCCTGGAGCGTCGATTCTGAGGGAGTCCCCGCTTCGGTGGGTTGGTCTTCATACGAGGTCGGCGACTACGCAGCCGACTGGGATGCGTCGGTCGCGGTCGCGCGGGCCGAAGCGCAGGGAGTCCTCGCGAACGTCTTGGAGACGGCCGCCGAGGACGGGGTCAACTTCGTGGGCATCGATTGGTGGGACACGCCGGAGACGGCGGCGGCGGCCGAGATCTGGCCGTAGACGGGGGCAGCGGCAGTCGCGGCGTTGGCGACGCCGGCGTTGTCTGCCCGCTCAGTTCTCCATGATGCCTGAGAGGTCCAAGTAGGGGTCGAGCCCTTTCACCGCCCGCGTGAAGAGATCGTATGACTTTTCCGCTTGACGGTAGGCCAGTTCCGCGTCACGAGCGCTGCCCCAGTCGAGTGCGCTGACATATCTTTCCAGAGCGGTCAGTTCGCCGCTCAGCGCCGAGCGGAGCTGGCCGTGAGCCTGCGCCACCTTCGCGGGCACGGGAATGGTCTTCAGCTCCGCCACCGAGGAGCGCATCATCTCTATGAACTCCCGGGCCCTCGCCATCTCGCCCTCGGTGGGCTGCAGGGGATCCTTGAACTCCAGAGCGGAGGCGCCTTGGATCTCTGCCAGCGCCACGTAGTCTGTGAACCAGGCCCTGAGCGCCTTGGTGTAGACGGCCATCTCATCGATCACCGCGGCCGCCGCCGCATCCGAGCTCTCCGTTGCAACGGTGGTCGAACTCGAAGGCGGCACGGGCTCGCCTCCGCAGCCGATAGGGCCCACGATGAGGCCCAGTATCAGCGCTATGAAGAACAAGATGAGCGAGAAACGCACCATCTGCCTTGGCTCAACCGCGTGTCGCGCGCCCATCGCCGTCGATGGGGATGGCGGGGCCGAGATAGGTGGGCTCGGGATGGGTCAGCTCCACCTGGATGAAGGCCTTCACCCGGGCCAACCAGTCGCGGGCGGCGTTCTTGAACTCGTTGGCGTAGGGCTGGATGTCGGCCACCACGCCGGTCGCCTGCAATCCTAGGCCGCGGGCCGTGTAGACGGCGCGGGACAGGTGGAACTCCTGGGTGACCACCAAGCAGGCGGTCACCTTGAACACGTCACGGGCGCGGTACATCGTGTCGTAGGTATCGAAGCCGGCATGGTCGGTGAAGACGTCCTCGTCGGGGACGCCGCGTTCGAGCACGTAGTCGAGCATCGCGTTGACCTCATCGTACTCCTCCTGCCCGTGATCGCCGGAGAGGAGGATCTTGTCGACCTTACCCAGCTCGTAGAGCCGCACACCGGTCTCGAGGCGGTCGGTGAGCATGGGGGCGGGGGTGCCGCCGGGGTAGACCCTGGCTCCCAGTACGATAGCGCACTGCGCCTGGGGGGCTTCGGCGGGGGTTTGGACGATGTAGTCGTCCGCCGATCGGGTGATGACCAGGTTCGGGATGAGTACGGCGAGCGCCGCCAGCACCACGAGGACGCCTGCCGCTACCAGTGACCAGAGGACGATGCGCCTTCGACTGCGCTTTCCCATGTGGCTCAGGTTAGCATCTGGAGGTCACACCGGCCTCACGGCAGGGTGAGGAAGCCCTCTTGGCGGAAGTGATCGTCGGTGGCCACCGCCGTGTCGATCTTGAGGCGGCGCATCATGACGAAGCTCAGGCAGTCGGTC
>JAFGIH010000520.1 GCA_016929985.1 Thermoleophilia bacterium
CGCCGGCCCGCAGGCCTCCGAGCAAGGAGTAGTTGTTATTGGACGACCAACCCGCCAGCACCACGCCGTAGACACCGATGGCCCCCATGGCCAGGAACAGCACCAGCCCGGTGTCGAAACTGGAGATGACGTAGTCGAACCGGTAGCCGAACAAGTTCGCCTCGCCCCCCACCGATCCGAAGGGGATCACGGCCATGACCAAGAAGGCCGGAACGAAGGCGATGTAGGGCGCGAGCTTGAACACCGGCTTGTCCGACCTCGCCGGGATCACATCTTCCTTCGAGATCAACTTGAAGACGTCGCCGAACGACTGAAGAGAGCCCCAGGGCCCCAGATAGGTAGGGCCGACCCGGCCGGCGAAGAAACCGGCAAACTTGCGCTCGAAGTAGATGGCGAAGGCCACCATCAAGATGATGATGACCGGCATGAGGATGGCCTTGATGATGAGGAATACAAGCTCGGCCACTGGGTCGCTCATTTGTCACAGTCTCCCAGTACAACGTCCACGCTCGCGAAGATGGCGATCATATCGGCCACCATCTCTCCTTCGACCAAAGCGGGCACCGCTTGGCCGTGGTAGAAGCTCGGGGTGGTGAAGCGCACGCGGGCGGGCTTCGCGCCGCCCTCCGACCGGATGTACACGCCCATCTCGCCCTTGGGCACCTCGATACAGCGGTAGACCTCACCCTTCGGAACCTGCGGTCCCTGGAACACCTGATAGAAGTTCTGGATCATGGCCGCGGAGTCGTGGAGCACGTTCTTCTTCAGCGCTAGAGAGTGCCCGGCGTCCGGGGCCAGGAACGGCCCGTCCGGCAGATTGTCCAGGCACTGCCGGATGATCTTGCACGACTCCCGCATCTCTTTCATGCGGACGAGAAAGCGGTCGTAGACGTCGGCGTTGTACTCCACGGCCACGTCGAACTCGACCTCCGGATATGCCGCGTACGGCTCGTCCTTACGCAGATCGCGCGCCACGCCCGCGGCGCGCAATGTCGGCCCGGTCACCCGCCACGCGTAGCAGTCTTCAGAGGTGAAGATGCCTATGTTCTTCGCCCGCTTGATGAAGATGCGGTTCTGTTTGATGATGCGCTCGTACTCGGCGAGCCGCTTGGGCAAGAAATCGATCACCTTGCGGCAGCGATGGTCGAAACCGTCGGGGAGGTCTTTGGCCACCCCACCTATGCGCCCGAACGAATGGGTGAGCCGGGCCCCGGTGAGCATCTCGAACAGGTCGAGCACATATTCACGGTCGCGGAAGCAGATGGTGAAGAAGGTCTGCGTACCCAGATCCATGATGGACGTTCCCAACCACAGGATGTGATTGGAGAGGCGGCAGAGTTCGTGAGCGAGCGTGCGGATGTAACGGCCCCTGGCCGGGACCTCCACGCCCATGAGCTTCTCGGCTGCTTCGCAGAACCCGTGGTTCATGGCAAAGCTGCTGATGTAGTCCAAGCGGTCGGTGAGGGGGATGATCTGGTGGTAGGTGCGATGTTCGCAGAGCTTCTCCACCCCTCGGTGCAGATTGCCGATCTCGGGCCGCGCAGAGACGATGACCTCTCCATCGAGTTCCAGCTCGGCGCGGTACACCCCGTGCATCGACGGGTGCTGGGGGCCCATGCTCAAGGACATGAGCTCGGCGTTGCGCTCCAGCCGCACGCGGCCGGCGGCCTTGCGCGCTCTCAGCTCCTCCGGGGTCGGGTGCGCGATCATGCGCACCGGCACGCCGCCGGGGCCGCCCGTTGCATCGTGCGTGTCGTAGGCCGTGGCCACCCTACACCTTGCCCCGTAGATCGGTGCGGATACGCCCGCCGACGGTGCCCTGCAGGGGGAAGTCCTTTCGCAGCGGAAAGCCCTCGAAGTCCTCGGTGGTCAGCAGGCGGCGCAGGTCGGGATGTCCCTCGAAGACTATCCCGAACATCTCCCAGGTCTCCCGCTCGTCGAAGCCCGCCGACGGCCATAGACCGGTCACGGTTGGCAACGACCCACCTTCGACCAGGGAGGTCTTCACCCGCAGGCGGTGGCCGTGCTTGTGGCTCACCAGATGAGTCACTACCTCGAACGGCGCCTCCGGACGCTCCGGCAGGTGATCGCCGAACAGTGAGTCCAACTGGTCGAAGGCCAGCTGGGGGGCGCTCTTGCAGAAGCTGAGTACGCGCATCCAATCCTCGGAGGCAACCACGCAGGTCAGGTCTCCGTACAAGACGGTCTGCTCAAGGAGTCTCGCCCCGAACCGCTTGTTCAGCCTCGCCAAAGCTTTCTCCAGAGACGGGGAGAGCGACCCGCTCACGTTCTCGCCTCGCTCTCGGCTATAGCATCGCGCGCCGGGATACGGCGCAATCCATCGTATGCGTGCCGGCTCACCTTTATGCGGTCGCGGATCATCTCCAGTCCCTGCCACAGAGCTTCAGGGCGGGGTGGGCAACCGGGCACGTAGACGTCCACCGGGATGAGGCTGTCGATGCCTTGGACGACGCTATACGTGTCCCACACGTTGCCCGATATGGCACAGGAGCCCATAGCCAGGACCCATTTGGGGTCGGGGATCTGCTCGTAGAGCCGAACTACTCGCGGAGCCATCTTGGTGGTGCACCAACCGGCCACGATCATACCGTCGGCCTGGCGCGGCGAGGCGCGCATGGCCTCCATGCC
>JAFGIH010000521.1 GCA_016929985.1 Thermoleophilia bacterium
GTCCTTCATGCCAGAGAGGATACCAGCATGTCCGGCTACCGGCCCACGCGGAGCGCCGCGATGCGATACAGGGTGCCAAGCGTAGAACCGTGTTGCTGCTGGTCACGCCACTCTATTACCGCGTGAGCGGGCATCTCTTGGAGGGAGCGCGTGACGAGACGGTGGTGTTGGATGACGCCGCGAGCTGGGACTACCCCGGCATCCACCCCACCCCTTGGAGGTTCATTCCGGTTCATTGTGGGAAGAACATCCGACATCACACAAGGGGAGGAGCAACAACATGAGAAAGGTCGCACTGACCGTCTCAATAGTGCTTGTCATTCTGTCAGTAGCCGCGCTGGCCGGTTGCGGGGGCGATGAGCCGGCTGTGGAATCGACGACGACCGCCGCCGTGCAGGGCCCTATGGTTCGCGTCGCTTCCCTTCTCGACTCGGAAGGTACGCTGCTTGGCTCGATGATAATCCAGATGCTCGAGGCCGACGGCATCAGAACAGAAGACAAGACCAAACTCGGCACCCCCGAGGTAGTCCGGGCGGCCCTTCTGGCCGGCGAGATCGATGCCACCGTCGACTACACGGGCTCGGGACAGTACTACCACGAGGGCGAAGAAGGCGACCCGAAGTGGAAGAACGCCGAGCAGGCGTATGCCGCCATCAAGCAATTGGACCACGACGTCAATGGCATCGCCTGGCTCACGCCGGCCCCGGCCAACAACAGCGAGTTCATCGCCACCACGCGGACCCTCGCCGAAGCCGAGTTGATGACCACCATGAGCGACTTCGCCCGCTACGTCAACGAGGGGAGCGAGGTCAGGCTCATCGCCGCCCAGTCGTGGATCGACAACCCCCTGGGCCTCCAAGGTTTTGAGGAAGCCTACGGCTTCGCCCTCACCGACAACCAACTCGTCGCGCTCTCCACAGGCAATACTGCCGAGATGCTGTCCGCGCTCGCCAAGGGCACCGACGGAGTGAACTTCTCTCTGGCCTACGGCACCGACGGCCAGCTCAACGAGCTCGACTTGCTGATACTCACCGACACCATGGACATCCCCCCGGTTTACGAGCCCACGCCGGTCTTCCGAGGAGAGATCATCGAGGCCTACCCCCAAATTGAGACCATCCTCGAACCGGTCTTCTCGAGCCTCGACCAGGCGAAGCTGCAGGAGCTGAACGCCCGCATAGCCTTCGGTGGAGAGGACCCCCGGGCCGTGGCCACCTCCTACCTGGAGGCCAATGGATTCCTCAAGTAGACGGGCCAACGGGATCATCGGGGCCACCGGCGGGCTCGTTGGGGTCATCGCACTCGTCACCGGTTCGTTCGTCTCGTTCCGCCCGAACCGCATCGTCGAGGGAGACCCCGCATCGGCGCTCGGGGCGCTCGGCAGTCTCGGCTGGGTCGCACTGAGCTTGTGGCTCCTCGCGGCCTTTTCCCTCATCTTGAGGTGGAAAGGCCTGCCCAACAGGCAGTTCATCCGCACGGCCTGGAGTCTCGGCCGGGGGCTGCTCGCCACCTGTGCCCTGGTCTTACTGGTCGTGCAGAGTGGCAGCGCCGCCTCGGAGTTCGCAGGAGCACAGGGCACCGCCAGCCGCACGTCGTTCGGATGGAGCTTCTACCTTTTCGTGTTCGCGCTCTACCTAGTGCTCTACGCTGCCGCGGCCGACACCCCGAGCCGGACGGGACGTCTCGTGATCGGGGCTGCACCTCTGATGGCGGTGGTGCTCATCGCTGCTCTTGGAGGGCTTGGGGAACTAGGAGTGGTGCGTGAGTGGGCGCTCACACGCTCCACCTTCGGGCGGGAACTGACCCGCCATCTCTTCTATGCGCTGGGGGCCACCATCGGAGCGATCGTCATCGGGATCCCCCTGGGCATCCTGTCGGCCCGCCACGAACGGGCCCGGACCATCATCATGGGCCTGCTCAACCTGGGCCAGGTATTGCCGGTACTCGCCTTCATCGGCATCATGATGCCCATCCTCGGCGCCATAAGTGACAGGTCGGCCGCACTGAAGTCTCTGGGGGTCTCAGGGATAGGTTGGGCGCCGGTCATGGTGGTCCTACTCGTCTATGCTCTGTTCCCCGTCGCCCGCAACACCTTCATCGCCATCCGGCAACTCGACCCGGCAGTGCTCGATACGGCGAAGGGGATGGGCATGGGCCGGTGGCGGACGCTGCTGGAGGTGGAATTGCCCCTGGCTTTCCCCGTCGTACTGGCGGGAGTGCGGATAGCCCTCGTCCAGAGTACTGCCGGAGCCATCATCGCCGCGTTCGTCGGCGGAGGCGGCTTGGGCACCATCATGTTCCTGGGGCTGGAGCAGACCAGTATGGATCTGGTGCTGGTAGGCGTAGTGCCCATCGCGGTCATGGCTCTGTTCTTCGACGCCCTCTTGCGTGGGGTCGAACACCTCGTCGGTCGCGGGCGCCCGGTGGACCCGGCGGTGAGTCCGGCATGATAGAGCTCCGAAACGTCACCAAGAAATACGGCACAGTGACGGCGGTGGACGACGTGTCGCTCACCATACCGGATGGCGAGCTCACTATAGTGCTGGGTCCCAGCGGTTGCGGTAAGACCACCGTTCTTCGCACGATCAACCGCATGGTCGAGATCGATTCGGGAGAGGTGATCGTAGATGGGCGCCCGATCGACGCAGTGCCGCCGGAGGAGTTGCGGCGTCATATCGGATACGCCATCCAGAGCGTAGGGCTCTTCCCTCATATGACCGTGCGCCGGAATATCGCCACGGTGCCCCGGCTGTTGGGCTGGGAGAGAGCGAGAGTGAGCGAGCGTGTGAACGAACTGCTCGACCTCGTGGGGCTTGACCCGGCCATATACGCCGACAAGCGGCCGGGGGAGCTGTCTGGAGGCGAGGCCCAGCGCGTGGGCGTCGCCCGCGCGCTGGCCGCGGACCCGCCGGTCTTGCTCATGGATGAGCCCTTCGGAGCCCTTGATCCCATCAGTCGTGAGCGGCTCCAGCGAGAGTTCGCCGCTCTACACAAGCGCCTGGGAAAGACCGTCGTCTTCGTCACCCACGACATCGAAGAGGCGGTCCTCTTGGGCGACCGCATCGTGCTCATGAGGGACGGACGCATCGTACAGGTGGGAGCTCCTGAGGAGTTGTGGCGCAGCCCGGAAGGGCGATTCGTGCGCGACTTCTTTGGAGATGAGTTCGGCCTGCGAATCCTCTCCCGCCACCGGGTGGCAGACCTGACCCTTGGCCCGCCTCCTCCAGACAAGGCGCCTCAGGTAAGACTCGAGACCAACCTGCGCGACGTGCTCGCGATCATGGTGACCGAGAGTGTCGATCGCGTGGCTGTGGTATCCGAAGAACGGGCCATCGGCAGTCTCACCTTCTGTGAGGTGGTGACCCAGGTGAGAGAGACGACATGACCGGCTACGCACCCGGGCTCCTACGGCACTGGAAGAGCGTCACCCTGCTGGTGCTGGCTCTGCTCGTCTGGACCTTCTACACCCCCGCGGTGAAGGCGTTCCTTGGCCTCTTCTTTTCTGAGA